>JBGVOE010000126.1:0-176060 GCA_045126355.1 Anaeroplasmataceae bacterium
TATATGGTTTAGCTTCTAAAGAATTATACCAATCATACCATTCAAGTCCGGGATAAATTATAGAACCATTTGGCGATTCAATCCCAGAAGTTATAGAATAAATAGAATTTTCATAATAAAAACAATAATATTTTCCATCTAGTTTATTATAATACCTTTGACTACCAAATTTACTATCAGGATAAGAATATTTTAATCCTTGAATTAAATCGAAATTGAAGTAATCAACAATTCTGATTAAATTACTCATAGTTCCTATTTCTCCAAAAATACCATATTGTTCGATATATTTAGGATTACTATCAGTTTGAATTACAATATCGTTCCAATTGCATTCTTTTTCAAAGTCATTACATGGTTGCATTTTAACTCCAAACATTACATCAACAATTTTCTTTAAATTAGAATCCGCTAATTCACCAAATAAAGCATAGGTGTTGTCACCATAAAAGAAATTATTGAAGTCAGTTAAATAACCACCTAAATATTCTGTTGAATTATAATAAAGGTCATTATTGATATAATCATCAGTATATTTTCCTTCAGTTCTTACACCATATAAGTGTAATGCGTTATTTTCTCCACCAATACCTAAATAATTACCTTCTGTAAAAGAGAAGCGTGTATTATCAAAAATAGAATCATCTGAATTTTCGGAAAATAAACCATAAGTAGTTGCTCTTATCATATTTGGAGAATAATCCCAAAATATACCTTTGGTGTTATGATTTCTTGCAACAGGAATTTTAATAGCATCTTCATTTGAATACCAAGTTGATATATTGTTATCAATATCAATTCTAGTAAAATATTTATTTTCAACAGAAATAGTAATATAACCAGCATAACTTGTGCTAATAATAATATATCCTAATCCTTCAACATAACCATATGCAAATGGTTTTCCATATTGTCCGGGTTCAAGACCTTCATCACCATATGAACCGTCATCATAAGTATATTCAGAACAATAAATTAAAAAGTTTTCTTTTCTTGCAATAGCATCATCAAATGCTTCGAACATTTTTTGTTCAAATTCAATATAAGAATTTAATCCTACTGTATTTTCGATTGATAATTCATGAGTGATATTTGAATTAGTGTAAGTTTTATTATTAAATAATGTTTTATAATTTACACTCATATTTTCAGATGCGATTGCTTCTTTCGCTTCTTTTAAAGAATCTTCTAAATATTTTTCAGTATAAATTGGTGTTACAATATCGAATACGTTACCAATGTAATATGAACCATTATTGCCACCTTCCCAATCTCGAGAAGATACGCTGTTACCATAAACTGTATCATCTAAACCAAATTCATTTGTTTTATTAGTTTTTTCATAAATACCAGAACCGCCATATGGGTTAGTATTATCATAATCTTTGCGATATTCAGAATAGTCAATATTATCACCAAAAATAGAGTTGCCACCAGAACCGCTACCACTTCCAGAACCAGAACCCCATCCTTTAAACAATTCACCTAAATTAAAATCCTTTAAACCACTAAAATCTATATCCATATTAGAAGTACAACTAACAACACCGAAACAAATTAAACCCAACGTACCAATTATTAATATAATTTTAATTAAATTTTTCATATGTCTTCCTCCTATATTTTAAATTATATTATACTTTATATATAGTTTTATATTTTTTATGATTAACATCACGGGTATTATATCACACTAAATTACTCAAAAAAAGGTTGATTTTTAAAAACCAACCAATTATTTCTCATTATACATACTTTTTAAACATTTAAGTTCATCAATAGCTTCATGAACATATGTTTTATCTAAAGGCAAAGGTGCTTCTAATCTTTTTTCTAAATTTTTTAAAATAATAGAAAAAACTTTTTTAGTAATAGTTCTTTCACCAAATAAATCAATAGGAATATTTTGCTTTAATTCACTTTCAAGTAAAGAATTATTAACTTCAACCTTTTTATTTTTAATGTTTACTTTAATCATATTTTTATACCTCGTTTCTTCATAACCATTCTTTGATGCCAATAAGGATGTCTTAATGTTTCTAAATGTTTACAATTTTTTTCTAAACATTTTTTTCCATTTAATTGTTTAGCATTTAAATATACTTCTTTTAGTTTACAATACGCAACAGCTCTTTCTTTTGGAATAATTGATGCTGATAAACTGCATAATTCTTCTTTTTTCATAACATTTCTCCTTTTTTAAAAAAAGCTCTAATAATATTATAGTTTTTTGATTGTTGTAAAATTGAACAAAAAAATAAAAAGAGGAATTTCTTCCTCTAAAATCATAATATTTCAATTTGAATTTTTCCGCCAACGAATTTTAATAGACATTCAGCTTCCACTTTTTTAATTACATCTTCAACACAATTATAAGCTTTATTTTTCATAATTTCTAATGTGTCATAAATATTGAATTGTGGATATTTTATTGTTTGTGGAAGACAATTAGTGTTTATCCAAAAAGCTCCTTGACCTTTAAAATAAATCGTTGAATTATTTTTATGAATAACAACTTCATAAATTTCATTTTTATATCCTATTAAAAAATTATATATAGTATCTTCAATCAGCCTGTTTTTGAATAAATTAATAAAATCAAACGGATTTTTAGATATATTTAAAATTTCTTCGATTACATTTTCAAGCGGACGAACGATATCCAAATGTCTATCATAAATTTTATTTGGTCCAAAAGTTCCTAAAATCATATGTTTATTTTTAAAGACTTTTTTTGTGGTGTCATTTTCAATTTCAGGATACCATGTGTTTGCATTTAATATTGACCTAGAATCACTTGCACACGTCATACCATTATTATTAGCAATCATAATTACAAAACTCATATTTTTTTTCTCATCTTTCAAATAATTTATAATGTCATTATAATTTACTTTTTTCGATGTTTCAATATCTTTTAAACTTTGTGATAAACCTTTTTTATTTTCTTTCATTATTCTTCATCCTTGTTTTCTGGATTATTTGGACATTCAAAATCACAATATCCACTTCCATAATCATTACAATTTTGTCCTGTATATGGACATTGACCTTCGTTATAATTTAATTCATTTTTAACAATTTTATCTTTTTCTTTCATATTTTTATGCTCCTTTTTAAAATATATATTAATTATAGTTTTTTAATTTTAAAAAATGTATATAAAAAAAGAGGTATAAACCTCTAATTTTAAACAATTTCTATTTGTATTTCTCCACCGATTGTAGAAATTTTATTTTTATTTGTTTCTTCGATTATGTCTTTAATTATTTCTTCCATTGCATCTTCTGGAAAATATCCTTGATTCATTTTTTTAACGAATTCGTTATTTGCTACATCTGTATCATAATCTCCATTAGAATAAACAGTATATTTATTTCTAGGTATTTTAATAATTATTTCCGTATTTGTTATATCGATAATAATAGGCATTTTATATTTTTCAGCAACAAAAAAATGAATAGTATTATTACCTATAATATCAAGATATGTATTATCACTTATTCTTTTGGTATTTAGAGCATCAATTATATTTAATCCTGAAAAATATAATTCAGAAATTTCTTGAATAAAATTAATTATTTCATTGTTACATACTTTTGTTGCTAAACCAGTTGAAGCGATAATTTTATCTTTATCATCATTAACATATATTTTTTTAAAATTATCTTCATATTTTTCATTTTCAAATGTCACTCTACTATCAGAAGCAATATAAACATTTTCTTCATCAAAATACATCATCATAAAACTCATATCTTTTCCCTCTTTTGAAGAATTATAACATGTATTTTTATTAACATCAATTTTATTATTCGATTTTTCAAAAATGCTTAATCCGGTTGATTCATTTCCAAAATTTCTTTCATAAAGATATTTTTTTCTATTTTCTTCTATTTTTTTAAAATCATTAAAATTCATTCCTAATGTTCTATTTTTGTATTGTTTTCTTTCTTCTTTTTCCTTAAAATTAATCATAATTTACCTCTTACTAAAATTATATATAAATTATAGTTTTTAAAAATATAAAAAAAGAAGAAACAAAAATGTCTCTTCTTAAAAAGGATTTTCTTCTTTTAGCTTTTCTTTACTTCGGCTTTTAATGAATTGAAGAATTAAATTTGATAATTTATAATTATTTTCATAATCTTTTAAATCAAATTTATTTAAGTTGTTTAAAACTTCTCTCTCTGCTTTTTCAAGTAATACATCATTAACCATTATCTTAAACATATTTTTATGACTTGGATTATTTTTGATATGCCACAAAATATATTTTAAAATTTCTGAAGATTTTTTCTTTTCCATTAAAAGATTAAAGATGAAATCTTCACTTTGATTAGTTAGCATTGAAAAAGATGAAATCAATTCATTTGATACAAATTCTGGAAATGTATAAACCAATGAAACAAAGGTATTTATAAAACTACTCTTTTTACTTAAAGAGTTAGATTTATTATAAAATGTAGCTAAATATTCGCTGATAGATTTAGGGTTTTTTAATACATTCTTTAAATCATTTAATTTTTGATAAACGATGTATTCACCAGCATCTTTATATTCATAGCTTACAATTTTATAATTCCAAATAGAAAATTGTTTGAATAATTCCATACAATTTTTTACACCTTTAATTCCAGCTTTATCATTATCAAATGCGATAATAAATTCTAAATCTTTTCCACCAAGAGATAAAAGCTTAATTAATTGTTGTTCACTTATATTACAAGTAAGTGTAGAAATGACATTTTCAACACCTGCATTTAAGTAAGCAACAACATCAAAAGGACCTTCTACAATATAAACTTGTTTTTTCTTTTTTATAGAAGCTAAAGCGTTATTAATATTGTATAAAAATTCTTTTTTCTTAAAAATATTAGATTCAGAAGTGTTTAAATATTTAATAGATTCATCATTTTTAAAAGTTCTTCCAGTAAAACCAACTGTAAAATTATATTCATTTTTAATAGGGAAGATAATTCTATCTCTAAAAAATTCATTAACATAAGTTTTACCATTTGCTTTTTTAATAGAAAAGACTGGTGATAATAATATATCAGTTTCTGCATATTTATTTTCTTGCTTAGAAAGTTCTTTTAAAATATCTCTTAAAACAAAATCAGAATAAGTTAAACCAATTTCTAATTTTTCTATTAAATCTTTATTTAAACCTCTTTTTTCTAAATCCTTTTGGATATTTAATCCTTCTTGTGTATTTCTTAAAATACGTTGATAAAATTTAGAAGTATCTTCATTGATTAAAATTTCTCTAGGTACTTCTATAGGTTTTTTAATTAATTGATTTCTTGAAACACCTTTTCTAAAAGCTTCGATATCAATAGAATCACCATATTCACCAGTAGAAAAATCGTACCATGAATTTTTTTCAACATCAATTAAGACAGAAGGATTTTTATCTTCTTTTCCAGAAAGCCAAGATTTAGTAAATGTTCTATTTCCTTTTTTAACAGTTTCTTTTCCAAGTAATTCTAACTCAGAAAGAATAGATGGTTTTATCATTTTTGTTTCCTCCTCTTTATAAATAAAAATTTACTATCTTATATATAGTTTTTAAGTAAACAAAAAAAGAGTCATAAGACTCTTTTTATATTTTTCAGCTACCTAGAATGGAAGGTCATCTTCTTGAACTTCAACTGTTTCTGGAGCAGCAGCTTCTTGTGTAGTAGTAGGTTTTGGTTGTGGTTTCTTAGCCCAATCAACTTCCTTAGTTTCTGCATTGTAAGTACCAACATTAACGATTTCACGCATCATATGTTCAGTATATGTGCCGTCGTCATTCTTTGTTTGCCATTCTTGGATAGAATAACGAACTCTTAAAGGTTTATCTAACTTTTTACCTAAGTCTACACCAGCTTCTTTAATCTTAGTTGCATTTTCTAATGTAATTGCTGCAGAAATGAACTTAGATTGTTCGTTTTCATTTTCCTTAGATGCAGGTAAACATAATTGAACCATTACCTTTGTCTTTTTAGTATCTGGCTTGCCATCAGCACCCTTTACTTGTTTTAAGTAAATAGTTTTACCGTTCTTATCTTTTTTTAATCCATGACAGAACACTGATGCCTTTCCTTCAACTACTTCCACTACTGTATATTTTTGATTTTCATTTGCCATTTTAATTTTCCTCCTTAATTTTTATCATATTTTTTTTACTAAATAAAATAGCAACTTATATATAGTTTTAGAAAATAAAAAAAATAAAAAAATTTTTTAAAAATAAAAAAGTTAGGAAAACTCCTAACAATTTTAATTATTTTTCTTTATTTGCTAAAGATTTATAAAATTCTACTTCAGCTTTTAATTTATTAATTTCTAAATCTGCTAATTCTTCTGGAGTATATTTTTTAAATACATGTCTTCGCACTCTAAAAACTCTAATAAAATTTATCATAATAAAAATAAATGCTCCTATAAATAAAATTCCAAAAAGAAAACTGATAATAATTGAAATTTGTAATAACATATAATCACCTCTTATTTTAAAAATTCTAAATATTTTTCTTGTGCTGTTTTATTAAATAAATTTAAATAACCAGTATTATTAGTTTCTAAATATTGATTATAATAATCTTCTGCCTCTTTAAAAGATTTAAAACAATCTACAATCTTGCCATTTTGAACTTTAAAGAATCTAGGAACAAATAACCAATCAAGTTCTTGATTATCTTCTGTTCTTGTTCCAACATAAGAATTTTCTTTAGCATTAACTGTTGAATTATTGATAATCCAATTAACTACATCAGCATATTCTTTATTAGTATGTAAGATTCCTTCTTCATCATAGTAAGTACCTTTAACATTTTCAGCATTATAATATAATAAAGGAATATTTTTAGAATACATAATTTCATTAACAACTGGTAAATATCTCATACAATAAGAACAATCTGGTTTACCAAAATAAATGTAATATACTTCATCATCAGCGTTAATTACATTTAACAATTCATTAAAATCTTCATATTGAATTAATACCGGATTTTCTAAATTGTATTCTGAAATATCATTATTATTTTTAGATTTATTATAAAAAACAACTGTTAAAGTTATTGTAGTTATTAAAATTACTGTTATAAGGGCTATTGAAATAAACTTTTTCATATATTTAACCTCGACTTTCTTAAAATACATTAATATTATAGTTTTTTGATTAGTTATTTTTAGGTATTTGTTTTAAAAAATAAAAAAATCTAATTTAGAAAACTTATAATAAAAAGTTTGAAAATTTTTAAAAATAAAAAAAGTGGTTTTATTCCCACTCATTTTTTTCTTGTTTTTCGCCAGAGAAAATATTGTTAGCTTGTTTTATACAAGCTGAAATATTCTTTGGCACACTAGAAAAGTGTTTTTGATGCTTAATATAAGTCATCTGATAACCTTTCCAGTAATTATTACTGTTTTTAATTTGCTTTATTTTTTGATATACAGCATTAACATCTTTTTTATAAGCTATTAAAACTAAATAATCACAAACTTTATAAAGCGAATATTTTGCTAACTTAAATGTAGATTTAATATCTGAAATATATTTAATAAATGCTTTTGCGTTTTCAGTTTCTTTGGTATCTACATGATAATTTAAAGTTAAACTATCTATTTTAATAAATAACATATAAAATGTTTCACGACCTAAATCTTTAACATCATATACAAATTTATTGTAGTTACTTAAACAGAATCTTTTTTCATAATTAGATTCATAATATAGTTTATCACTATAAGATAGAATGGCTTTTCTTAATTGGTTTAAAGCTCTTTTTTGCTCTTTAGTTCCGCCCATTCTAATAATGTCATCAATTTTTCTATCTATTTTTTTTATATCTTCCATAATCTTTTTATTTCCTCGTCTATATATTTTTAAAAATATAAAATAAAATATCATAATTTATATAATAAAATTATTTGTTCAAGGCTTTCAAATTAAGCTCGAAAGACACCTCTTCCTACATTTCACTCCCAAACAGAACGAAATGGCTTAGCTACTAACAACGAACAATATTTTATTTTAAAGGTCAAAATTACTTTTAATTTTCGTTAAAAAAATAATTTCTTTTTGTCATATTTTAAAAAATTTCATTCTTTGTTTAATTTTTCGAATTAACTAATTTATTTTTTTCCATTTGTCAATTTAATGAAAAAGAAACTAACAGTGTAGCTCACTGTAATTGTTCGGATTCGCATTTTAATTAGTTTGATTTAACCCCTAATCATACTAAAGCTCTTCTAATATTTCTTTTGCACACTTGCTCAAATAAATAACTTCATCGCTTCTCAAAATCAACGCAGTCTTACGTTTTTCTCCATATGAAACAAATTGCAAGATTGCCTTCGGCAAATTATAATTTTTAATCGACCATGACACTAATTCGTTTTCTAAATCATAAACTGCCTTTATATAAGCAACAGATACATAAGCATCTGAACTTACCTTAATTAACTTAATACCAGAACTAATACATTTTTCAATTAGTTCTTCATAACTAAAAGATGATAAATAAAGAAAATCATCAACAATAACAAATACATTATCTGTTGGTTTTGGTGGAGCAAGTTTTATATATGTTCCATTTTCTTTAGTTACTTTAACTAAATTTTTAAAAGAAAGAGATGCACTTTTTCTTTCAGTAATCAATTTTAATCTTTTAGTTTCGACAAATACACCACTGGAAATTTCTACATACCCCTTAGGATTCATCATATTTTTATTATAGTTTTAGAATTAAAAAAATCGACAAAATCATTAAAGCAACTGTTAAAGTCATGAAAAATATGTTCATTGGTGTGAAAATAATTCTTTCTTTAACTTTTTTAACAACTACTTGCTTTGTAGGCTTTACATAATGAAGGTCTTTTTCAATATCTAATTCTTTTTCCATTTCACTAGATGCAAATTTTCTTAATTTTTCATCGCTAGATTCTTTCATTTGTAAAAGCTCTAATATTTGTGATTTTAATTCATCAATTTCTTTTTGAATTTCTTCTTCTTTAATGTTTTCAAGTTCATTATAAACACGAAGAAGCTTTTCTTTATATGATGTTGAGATTGATGGGTTATTTGTAACAAAGATATTATCTTGTTTTTTATCATCAACCTCTTTATTTTCCTGTGGTTTAGATTCTTTATTTATTTTTTTAGACTTAAAGTCTTCATCTTCAATATCATCTAGGTCATTTAAATTATCATATTTTGACATAAAACGTCCCCCTTATTATTTTGAAATTTTTTAAAAACTATTATTCTTTAACTTCTTCACATAAGTATAATTTAATAATAGTTGCTCTTGGAGAAAATTCTCCTTGAATTTCACCTTTAATTTTTTCAACATTACCATCTTCTGTTTTTACAACCTTAAAAACATCAGTTTCTTTAACATATGGTAAACTTGCTAAAATAAAGATTTTCTTTTTTCTGTACTCAGATGGAATTTTTTCAATAGGGAAAGCTGTTTCTAAACCTTCCTTAATCATTCTATTTAATAAAATCAACATCTTTTGTGTTTTTAAAGAAATTTCTGATAATTTCTTTGTAGAACTTACAAACTTTACAAAAACTTCCTTATTTTCAATAGCTAAAGCTCTAATAATAAATGAAGCAGTTTTACCAACATTATGGTTAAAATCTTCTTCTGTATTAATTGAAATTCTTACAACTTCTCTACCGCATCTATTTTCATCATAAACTTTTATCATACTAATTTTCCTCTTTTTTCTTTAAATTTTTAAAAATAATTTTTCCACTAAAAACATTCTTGTTTTCATTGGTTCTGTTATCATCTTTAACAATTTTAATAAAAAACTTATTACCTAAATGCTTAATAGCTTCCATTTTAACTTTTAAAATAAGTTCATTATCAAAGTTATTAAAACGTATCTCTAAACCTTCGTCAATTAATGTATTTTTATCAACGAAAAAATTTCTTTTTGGTTTAGTAGTAATTAAAAAACAAACATTATGTTTAACTAAGCAGTCATATTCAATTTGACTCTTTGCTTGAAATGCAAAAATATCTAAATTTGTTCTACAAACCTCAAAAAATCTATCGACTTGAAGTTTAGCATTTGTTTCAGTATAAACTCTTTTAATTTTCTTCTTCACAACAATATCTCCTTTTCTAAAAAGTCTATATTTAAATTATAGTTTTTGAATTTTAAAAAATCGCATAAACTCCCAAATTTACCTCTGGGAGTCTATGTTTTATCTATTTTTTTGTTATTCTACAGAATCTTCCATACCCCAATCATCATAATCGTCTTCTGATTCATTACTTGAATCTTCTAAATTATCATTTTGGTCTGAAGTATCTTCATCATAACTATTATCGTTTGGTTCTTCGATAATTATTTCATCTGCATTAGGCAAATCATCTGAACCTTTTGCTTCATCGTTTTCGATTTCATTAGAATCATAAGTTTCTTCATCTAAATTATCAGCATCAGTTTTTTCAGATTCTTCTACTTCATTGACATTATTAGTAGTTTCTGGTTCTGCATCTGTATGTTCAACAGCATTATCTAGTCTTTCTGTATCATCTGAATTCTTTTCTATTTTGTTTTCAAAGTTTCCAGCAGTTTTATCGTAAGCATCTTCGCCGATTAACTCTTTGATTTCATCTTTAATTTCTACTGGAATATCAGTATTATCTTTATCATAGATATCGACTTTTCCATCTTCACCATAAACTTTAATTTCTAATAATTGATTATCTTCTTTTGAAGTAATGCCTTTTCCAATCATGTCTTTAACTGTATCTTCTTTGTATCCGATTCTGTTATTAATAATATCCTTAGAGAATGTTAATTCTATACCGTTAGAAGAAACAGTATCTAATTTATCTGGTCTAGCATTATCAGAAGAACTAATTTCGATTGATTTTAAAGAACCATTTTCTACTTCAACTGGGTCTTTAGAAATGATTTCAAATGCTAATTTACCATTTTCGATATTATTAACAACGATTGTTTCATTTCCTTTAGAATCAATAGCAGCTTCACTAATTCTTCTACCAAAAGCTTCTTCTCTATATTCGGCAGTAGCAATCTTTAAATCAATTTTTTGTCTTTCTGTTGGACTATTTTTTTCATCTAATACTTCATTAACTTTTGGTTCTGGATTAATTTCAACAGGAATTTCTGTATCAATTTCATTTTCTTCAAAAGTTTCTGGATTTAATTCATCTGAATTTTCAACTTGTTCTTTATTTTCAAAAGCATTTAGTTTAGCTTCAAGTTCAGCAATTCTATCATCTTTAGAATTAAGTTCAGATTTTAAATCTTGATTTTCTTTTTCTAAAATATTCACTTTATCAAACATTTCTTTGTTTGACTCAGTATTATCTTCTTTTTGTTCAACTTTTACTTCTTTATCTTTTTCAAGATTATCAACTTTTTCTTTTAAATCTTTAATTTCATTTTTTAAATCAGCTAATTCATTTCTTAAATCGTCAGCTTCTGCTTTTAAATAATCATTTTCTTGTTTTAAAGCATCATTTTCAGCTTTTAATTTTTCAATTTCTGCATCTTTTGCGTCTAACTCTTTCGGATTATTTTTATCTTCAAGAGTTTTTTCAGCATTAGCATCTGGATTAAGTTCATTTTTTTCTAATTCATTTAATTTAGATTCATAATTAGCTAATTTTTCTTTTAATTCAGATAATTGTGCATCAGCTTTATCAACATCGCCTTTTATATTATCAACTTTACGTTCTAATTTAACTCTTTCTTTAGGGTCAGCTTCTTTATCTAAATCTGATTTTGTATATTCTAATTTATTAGCTTTATTTTCTCTATATCTTTCAAGCTCAGCAATTTTTTCTTTTGTATCAGTGATTTCAGCTTTTAATTCATCTTTAGATAATTCTTTTTCATTAGACTTTTCAGTTTCTTTTTTAGGTTCAGTTTCAGATTTTTCTTCTGTATTTGTTTCGTTTGATTTTTTATTATCGTCAGAAACTTTATCCTTAGATTCATCAGTTTTCTTTTCTTTATCATCTTTTGTTTCATCTGATTTTTTATCTGTGTTATCTTTTTCCTTATCAGAAACTTTTTCTTTATCTTTTTCAGAAGTTTTATCAACTTTATTTTCTTCTTTTTGTTCAACTTCATCTTTAGGTTTTTCTAAACGCTCTGGAGCATTAATACCTAAAGCTTTCAATTTTTCTACTTGAACTTCTCTTTTATCTAATTCTTTTTCGATATCTTTAGAAATTTTATTAGCTTTATCTTCTAACTTAGCTTTTTCTTTTTCAGATAAATTAGGTTTTTCAAGTTCTTTTTTAACATCATCTAATCTTTTTTCTTGTCTATCGATTTCTTTATCAATTTTATTGATATTATTTTCAATTTTTTGAATTTCTTTTTGTTGAATTTCGATAGCTTTTGTTTGATTTTCTAAAGATTTAAGTTCTGATTTTAATTCTTTATAATAATCTTTTTCCATTTTATTTGCATATGATTTAAAGAATATATTTTTTAAACCACTAGCAATCAATACTACATTAATCAATGGAAAGGCGATAAATAAAGTTCCTAAAGCTAATTGAGTAAAACCAGTTCCGATATGATGAGATTTTTCATATTTAGACATTTCTGCTTTAATTGTATCTATTTTAAGTTCATGTTTTGCGATTGCTGACATTGATTGTTTATCATGAATTTCATTATTAGTTTTTTCAACAGCGGCTTCGTAAGAACCAAGCTCTTTATAATTTTTAAAATTTATAATATCTCTACCGATATCATACTTTTGCATTAAACGACTAATACCAAGCATTCTTGCTTCAACACAATCTTTTTTACCTAAGCCTTTTTCACCATAAGTATTTTTAAGTCTAGCACTTAAATCACCTAATTCTTTTTTAAAAGCACCATAGCGTTCACCAATAGTTAAATCAATTACTTCTCCATTAGCATTTTTATAAGTTTCATTATAAACTTGTGCCAATGAGAATTTTTCAGTATCATTTTTATCAACTGAAAAAGTTTTAGCAGCGATAGCATCAACAACTTTATCATTATCTCCTGATTTTAACCATGATTCAAGTCTACCATTTTTATATATATCATCTTTTTGAATAACTGCAAATTCAGCATTATCCTTTAATTCGAAACCATCATCTTTACCACCACAGTGATAATATAATTCACCGTTTTTTTCAAAAGCGTAATCCACTTCGAAAGCTAATCCTGATACAGTATCTAACACCGTTGCATTTTTATAAGTTTCAATTTCTTTAAATTTAGCCATATTAAAACCTCCATATTTTTAATTTACAACTTCTATATAGTTTTTAAAAAATAAAAAAGCTAGATTTTCTAGCTTATATTTTAAAAATTATTCATCATATTCTTCAATGTATTTATCAGTTCTAACTTGAGCCTCATATACTACATTATAAGCTCTTTGATATTCATTAATAATTGCCAAATACATTATTTCTCTAAAAAATTCCTTTGTATCTTTTTTGTAATTGAGTGTTTCAATTAATTCATTAAAAAATTCTTGTGTATCCTTTGATAACTGATTAATTTCAATTTCTAAAATTTTATCTCTAAAATAATTTAAAACTTTGATTGATAAATGTTTTCTAAAAGAATTAATAACATTATACAAATCTTTAAATCTAATATTTTGAACTAAATCATATAAAATATTTGCAGTTCCAATATTAATAACATTTCCATCAATTATAATTCCATGAGATAAAAGTAATATAGATTTAAAACCGACTGAAGAAAATGGTTTTGAATCATAAGCTTTAACAAGTTCACTACCCATAATTTTATAATAAATATTTTCTATATTAGGTATTTCTTTATAATGGTCAAATTGATAAAACTCATAATAAGTATCATTTTTATTAGCATCAGATACAAGATAATACATTTTTTCATTTTCTATTTTTTTACGCAATTTTAAACTCATATAAAAATCTCCTTTTTTGATATGTTTTTCACTCACTGATAATTATAGTTTTTAAAAAATAAAAAACGGAAAAATTCATTTCCGTTCTTTTTTATTAATCAAATGTTAATACTGATAAATCTTCACATCCATCAATAAATTTCTTATTTGCTTTACCTCTTTCCTTTAAATCAGTTAAATTAAGATAAGGGAATTCACCTCTATTATTATAAATAGTATTTGCGATTTCATCACCTACACCGTTAATTTTATTAAAAGGAACAAGTAATTTAGTATCATCAACGATTTTAAATTCTGTTGAATGAGAATGATTTATTGAAGGAGCTATAAATGTATAACCTTTAGATAACATTTCACGAGCCATCATAAGTAAATCGACCTTTTCTAAATCTACTTTAGAATCATAACTCTTACTATATTTTTCAATTACATTGTTAATAACACCTAAATCATTAGTGCAAATATTTTTAGTATCAAATTTTTTATCTCTAATTGACATATAAACTTTATAGAAAACTAATGGTTTATATGCTTTAAACCAAGCGATTCTTAACGCAGACATTACATATGCGACAGCATGAGCTTTAGGGAACATATATTTAATCTTTGATAAAGACCAAATATACCAAGCTGGGACACCTTTTGCTTCTAATTTTTCTTTATAGATAGCCCATTTTTCTGGATTACCAGCAACTTTACCTTTTCTTACGAATTCCATAATATCAAAAGCATCTTTAGGTTCTAATTTATAATCAAGTAATTGAACCATAATATCATCACGACAACCGATAACATCTTTAAATGGAATTTTGCCGAAATCAGAATTACCGCTAACTAAAACTTGACTATTATTTTGCCATACATCAGTTCCATGAGATAAACCAGAAACCTTAACTAAATCAGCAAATGAATTGATATCAATTTCTTTAAGCATACCCATAACAAATTTTGTACCAAATTCAGAAATACCTAAAGCATTAACAACATCGTTTCCATCACGTCTTAGAAGTTCAAAAATTTTCTTATCACAGAAAGGAATCTCTTTAATTGTTTTAAAAGGGTATTCTTCTGGATTTTTTGCTACTTCTTCCATTAAAGCCTTTAAGACAGTAGGGTCAACATGTCCTAAAATATCTAACTTTAATAAATTATCATGAATAGATTTATAATCAAAATGAGTTGTAATCCAAGCATCAGTTTTATTTGCTGGATATTGTACTGGAACAAAGTCTTCATATTCCATACCTTCTGGAATAATTACAATACCACTTGCGTGTTGACCAGTTGTTCTTTTAACATTTAAAATTTTGTTGGCTCTTCTTTCAATTTCTGCATCACTAATTGTTTCTTCATAATGTGATTTTAATAAATTATAAGCAGTTTTATCAGCAAATTTAGAAATTGTACCAGCTCTAACTACATTATTTTCACCAAATAATTCTTTTGTAAATAAATGTGCAGTTGATTGATAAACAGATGCAAAGTTAAGGTCAATATCAGGGACTTTATCACCATCAAAACCTAAGAAAGTTTCAAAAGGAATATCTTGACCATCTTTAGCTAACTTTTCACCACAAATAGGACATACTGCATCTTCTAAATCAAAACCAGATGAAACATTGTTTAAATTTTCTCTTAAAATTCTTTCTTTATGTTCATCGATTTTTATAAAAGAATCAACATCTTTATACATTTGATAATGACAATGTGGACATCTATAATGAGGCTTTAAAGCATTAACTTCTGTAATACCCATCAAATTCGCTACAAATGATGAACCAACTGAACCACGAGAACCTACAACATAACCATCCATATTACTCTTTTTAACAAGTAAATATGAAATATAATAAATGATATGATAACCATTTTCTGTAATAGATTTAATTTCTCTATCAGCTCTTTTTTGAATGTATTCAGGTAAAATCCCATTATACCTATAACTATCTAATGCTTTATTACATAAATACATGAATTCATCTTTGATGTTTTCGATATTCTTTCCTTCTAAAACATCTAACTTTTTACCTTGTAAGAATGTTTCTGTTGGAATATAAAGCTTAGTTGGAGCGATATTAACTTCTTCAATTAAATCCGCTAATTCTAATGAATTATCACAAACATATGCTTTTACAGTTTCAGAATCTAATTCATAATCGCTCGCCATCTTTTCAATTAATTTAGATGTAGAATAAAGTGGATTTTCACCTAATCTATAAGCATTTTTATGATTATTAGAAACGCCGCCACTCATACTTGTATTAACCATTACTTGTCTAATTTCTACATCATTCTTGTTTAAATAATGAGCATCAGTATCAAATATAACTAATTTTTCTAATCTATTTGCATATTTAATAATGCTTTTTGCAACCTTAGAAATTCTTTCATCAGTTATATCTCTATCAACATTGTAATATGCTTCTTTAGGTTGAATTTCGAAATAATCAAACATATCGAATGGAAAATTTTCTTTAAAACCGTTTAAATATATTTTTTTAAAAATTCCACTTGAACAGCTAGAACCAATTAAAATATTTTCTCTTAAATCATTATTATCTAAAATATCAGATAAAAATACACATACACCGTGAGAATAAATTCTTTTAGTATGAGATAAAGAAATTAATTTATATAATTCTTTTAAACCTTTTTGATTTTTTACTAAAACAGTAATATGAATTGCTCTATCTTTAAGATAAGTTTCAGTTTTAATAATTTCATTTAAAAGATTTAAATTATTATGATAAATTTCGTTTTCCTTAAAAACTTCTACCACCTTACAAGTTGAAGGCATATCAATTAATAAATCGATATTCTTATGATTTAAAGAAACTAAATGTTCATAACAAGCCTTAGTATCAACATCATGTTCAGAATTAATGATTTTAATATTTTTTAAATCATATAAAAAATCATAAGATTTTTGTGAAGTTGTTCTAATAGTTGCCATAATTTCTTCATCATTATTTGAAGGAATTAAATCAATAGGTGTTCTTGAAATTAAACCCATCAATTTATAAAAAATATCTAAACAACATTTAGCATCATAAATTGCTCTATGATGTTGTGTTAAAGAAATTTTTAATTTTTGTGCAACCTTATCTAATGTATAACTTCTTGCTTCATACATACATTTTGCAAAATTTAGTGTATCAATATAAGAATATCTTATTTCTCTACCTAAATACTGTTTAATTTTTCTTTCGATAAATGGAACATCGAAACCGGCATTATGAGCAACAATTATACCATCACCTATAAAATCTACTAAACCAGATAATACATCACAAATATTTTCACCATCTTTTTTTAACATTTCATTAGTAATAGATGTTAATTCAGTAGTGAATTCAGAAATTTCAGTAATATCATCATAGTCATCTAATTTTACAAGCTTTGAATATTCTAAAGTTTTTCCATCAACAACCTTAAATGCAGAAACTTCTATAATATGGTCAAAAATATTAGATAAACCAGTAGTTTCGATATCTAACCCTACATAAGTTTTATCATGTTTTCCTCTTTCATAGAACACTTTAAAGTTTTTATCATTAATAACTTTAAGTTCTGTTCCGTAAATAGGCTTAACATCATATTTTTTAGCATACTTTTCAGCTTCAAAGAAATTTTGAACATTTTCTTTATCAGTAACAGCAAGTGCAGAAATACCTAAATCTTTAGCATTTTTGAAATATTCTTCTACCGATGGTATTGCATCTTGTGTGTCAAACTCAGAATGAACATGAAGCTCTGCTCTTAATGGTTCGTTTTCGCTAAATTCTAAACCAGATTCATTAAATTTTTTTTCTGATTTTTCAATTTTATTAGCATTTAAAACTATTTTCTTAAGATAAGTATCATATTGCATTTTTCCACTAACTTTAACAGCATCGCCGATATTAAATGATAATTCTTGTTTAGTAAAATATTTTACATATACTGATTCTTTATAATTAGTTAATGTTAAATTATAACTAATTCCTCTTGGAATTCTTTTATCTTCTAAAGCTATTATTTTACCTTCAACAGATGGATTTGAAAAGAATCTTTCAAGCATTTCAGTTGTAAAAGGAAGTTCTTCAAGATTTAAAACGGTATAAACTACATTATCATGATTATTTTGATTTTGTTGGTAAGCTGGTTTAGGTTTAGAAACTGGAATTTCTACTTCTTGATTGTGATTAGTAGAAAATGTAAAACCGTCTTTGATACCTAACAACACTAAAATTTTTACAATAATCATTTGGTCAAATTTTGCGTTTACGTTATTTTTTAAATCAATAAAAACACTATTACCATTAAATTTAAGCTCGTATTTTTTATAAGAAAAATTTAAATAAAATAATTCTTCAAAAATTTTCAAAGCTAAATCTTTGTTTTTTTCATTTAATTTAAGAGCAAAAAATCTAACATTAGGTAATGTTTTTTTCATTATTTCCCATACTGGAGTTATAAAGTTTTTATAATGTTCGAATGTTTGAAATTTACCTGTTATAAAATTCCCTATCAATAAAGTGTCATTTTCTAACAAGAAATTAAATGTGATACCATTTGTATCAATATTAAGATTTAATTTATTTTTTATTCTTTCTATCATTCTTTTCCCTCCTATATATAATAAATTTAAATCTATTATATATATAGTTTTTTATATGTTTTCGACACTAATATTATAGTTTTTTAGTTTGTTAAAAACAAAAAAGACCTATAAAAATAAGCCTTTTCGATAATTAAATATTTACATGTTTTTTTACCCACTACATCTAGTGTTTTCAATTTTTCAAAAATCATCTAAAATTATTAGATATATAAAGATATGACTCTTTACATCTTTATTTTACATAAAAATTTAAAATATTACTACTATTTTTAATACAAAAAAACGAATTTTATGCAGTTTTTGTAGTTTTTTTAGTAGAATTTGATGTTTTTGTAGTCTTTTTAGCAGTTTTTACTCCATTAGTAACACAAGCTGTGCCGCCAACAAAACCCGGAATTTCAACTGCTGATTTAGTAGTTTTAACTTTTTTTGCATCTTCTTTGTGATATTCAGTGATACTTGGTAATACATTTTTAAAGAAATCTTCTCTAGTTTTATTAGACATTTTTTCTTTATGTTTGAAATAACAAATACTATAACCTACACTTAAATCAAAATAATCATTTTCATGACATTTAGCTTTAGTAACAGTTCCATCTTTCCACAAAACCGCAACAGTTCTTTTTTGTTCATTAACATATACCTTTTTTGGTTCAGAATCTATAGAAATACTTTCCATAGTTCTTGCATGTTCTGAATTTAAAAGCATCTCTAAAAGTGTTTTTATTTCACTTTCTGTTTTTGGAGTAGATAAATATTTTAAAAACATATCTACATCTTTTTTTCTTTTTTCATCATCTTTCATTGCTGGATTTTTTATATCATTTAAAAATTTTTGACCAGCAAAACAATTTACTACTGATATTCTTACCATAATTAAATTCTCCTTTATATTTAAATATTTTAATATTTATATTTTTTCTTATTTTTCATATTTATTATAGTTTTAGAAAATAAAAAAATATTTTTATATAACTTAATTATATTATCTATTATTATTATAGTTTTTGATTAAAAGAAAAAGAGGAAGATTTGAAATTTCCTCTAATTTTTTCTTTAAAATTCTAACTCAATCTTATTAGGATATTGAGCATCTTTATCAAAAGAATATTTAACATAAGCTTGGTAATCTTTGCCATTTTTAGAAACGAAATCTAATTGCTTCTTAGTTTTGCCATCTTTGAATAATTCTTTTGCTTGTGTTTTAGTAACCTTTTTGCCATTAAAACGTTTAAAAGCATCGAAATAAATCATAGCTTTACAATTTTTCCAATCAGAACATCCATAGCCGAATTTATTTTCTACAATAGATGAACCACAATTTGGACACTTGCAAATCTCATTATCTGATTCTGTTGGCATATTACTAGAGCCACTTTTTTTAACATCTTCAACAAATTGTTCAACTGTACTCATGATATCTTCCAAGAACTCCTTTCTTCGATATTTTCCATCTTTAATTTCCTTTAACTTCTTTTCGAATTTTACTGTTAAAGGAACTGATTTAATCGTATCACTAGGAATTGCATCTATTAAAGCCATACCTTTTTCAGTAGCATAAATGGTAGTCTTTTTAAGTTCAATATAACCGTTTTTCTTCATAGCTTCAATAATACCAGCACGAGTTGCTTCTGTTCCTAAACCACCAGTTTCCTCTAATAATTCTTTGTCTTCTTTATCAGTAACAAATTTTAATGGGGATTGCATTATTTTAATTAATGCACCTTCAGTTAATCGTTTAGGAGGTTCAGTTTTCCCTTCGTTTATTTTAAATGCTGTAATTTCTAATTTATCACCTTCATTTAAAATGATTTCTTCAAAAGGCTTAACATCTCCACCTAAAATTTTATAGAAACCTTGAACTTTTAAATTCTTATCTCTTTTAGTAAAAAATTCATCATTTCTTTCAATTTCGATATTTACAACAGAATATTCTGCTGGTGGAAAGAAATTAGCTAAGAAACGTAAAACAATTTCTTTATAAACATTTAATTCTTTTTGCGACAATTCACTAATAGTTGCATTTGTAACTTTTTTAATTGTAGGAGTTAAAGCCTCGTGACTTGCGACATCCTTTTTAACAATACAAGATTTATTAATTTGATAATGATTATCAAAAATATCTTTTGTTTCAGATACAAAGTATCCAGATAAAGCTTTAACAATATTAGGACATTCTGCAGCCATTTCTTTTGATATTAAATTTTCACTTGTTCTAGGATAAGTAGTAAGACCATGTTTTTCGTATAAACTTTGACAAGCATCTAAAACATCTTGTGCTGAATATTTATACTTTTTAGAACATTCAATTTGTAAATCAGATAAAGAGAATAACTTTGGAGCGTTTTCTTTTTCAGTTTTACTTTCATATTTGGTAATAGTTGCAGAACCTAAACCAACTTTTTTAATTAATTCTTCTGCTTGCTTTTTATCTGAAAATCTATTATCTTCTAATTTTGGATTTTTATAAGAAAAATCTTTTAAGTTTTTAGTATCACATGATACCTTATAGAAAGGTTTAGAAACGAAATTAGCAATTTGTCTTTCTAAATCGACAACAATTCTAGTTGTAGGAGTGATTACACGCCCTATAGAAACTAAACTATTATTTTTAGCAGTCATAGCAACTGTTGAATTTAATCCTAAAAAATAATCAGCATAAGCTCTTGCTTTAGCACTTTCATGCAAATTATCATACATTTCTTGTGGTTTTCTTGATTCGATTTGTTTAAGCATAACCTCAGGAGTTGCAACTGATTCAATCCACATACGACTATAATTTTTATTTTTAGGTTTAATATATTCAATTAAATTTCTAAAGATTAATTCGCCTTCTCTATCAGCATCACAAGCATTAACTACTTCAGATATATCTGCTCTAGCTAATAACTTCTTTAAAACAATAAATTGGGATTTAGTGCTTTCAGAAACTTTAAGTGGAATATGTTCAAAATAAAACGGAAGATTATTAAAAGTCCATTTCTTATATTTTGCATCAATTTCTGATGGTTTCATTTGAGTAAGTAAATGACCAACACATGATGAAACAACATAATGTTCGCTTTCCCAGAAATCTTCTGTTCTATTTACTTTTTCTTTTAAAGAAATACCTTCTACTATTTTTCTTGCTATAGATGGCTTTTCACCAATAATCAATGTTTTCACAACATTCACATCCTTTAAAAATATTTACACTAATATTATAGTTTTTGAGTTATATAAATTTATGAAAGACAATAAAAAAGTCAAAGATTTCTCCTTGACTCATACACTTTAATCTATAAAATTTATCTAATAGAAACATTAACAATATTATCAATCATATTAACTGAATGTTTATTAACAAATTCATCATAACAAATTTTAATCATTTCATTCTTAGATGCTTTTTTATTAACTTCAAAAACATACTCATAATTTATAACTTCGTCATTAACTCTTAAAGAATAATTAAAAGTTTTCTTAATCTTCTTTTTTAATATTTTTTTAAATAAGTTCATAATACACCTTTTTATTTTTCTAAATATTCAATTACAACTGAATCTAATGAATTCCATGAAATAGATTTAACAGATACTTTTAAAATTTCTCCAACAATTTTAGTCATAGTTTTTCCTTTTTCAAGAATAGAAACCAATTTATCTTCATTACTGTAGCCTTTTTCTAAGGCTTCCGTTTTTGTTAAAACTCTTGCAACATTATAACCATTTTTCTTGATTAATTTATTCAAATCTACAATTTTAAAAGTCATTTGTTTTAAAGATAAATCTTTACTTGCACTATCTATTTGCATTATTCGCTATCTCCTTCGGTATCAGTTTCTAAATTTCCGAATAATTCGCCTAAGAATCCACCAAAATTTTCTCCAATATTATTTAAAGTTTCTTGGAATGAATCACTTGTTAAAATTTCAATATTTTCTTTATACCAATCTTTATTATCATTCATTTTATCACCAATGTGACCCATACCTTCTTCTAAATTAATATCAATAGATTGATTATAAGCATCTAAATAACTATAACCTTGTTCTCTTAGTTTAATATATTTTTCAGCATCAAAATGATAATAATCTGGAGTATTTCGTGTTAGCATTTGAGCTTCTTTTTGATATAAAGATAAATGATTATCCTTGTTAGCATCTTGAATATCAAACAAATCTTCAATTACTTTATCATTAGCTTCTTCTCTTTCTTTTTCTGCTTCAATTCTTTCTTGTTCGATAGCTTCTAATTTAGCTTTATCTTCGTCAGTTAAAGAATCATGAGCAAATCTCCAGTCATAAAGCCATTTTTCTTTTTCTTCTTCATACATACCAAAATCATTTACTAAATAATTAATGTAGTTTGAAAAAGATTCATAAGAACCAGTTTTGGAATTAACGTAATCAGTTAAAAATTGAACTAAAGAATCACACCACTCATTAGGGTCTTTTTCTCCTTCTTTGATTGCCTTAATAGTTTTTCTTTCAATCTTAGTTGGATAATATTCCATAAAATGTTCATCAACTTTACCTAAAACAACACCTAAATCATCTGTTTCATATTGTTCAACTTTAACCCATCTACCCTTATATTTTGTTCCATAAAGATTATCAATACATTCTTGGTCAGTAAAACTTAAAACATTTCTTAAGTTATCAGAATCATCTTCCCCTTTACAATAATCTTCGTATCCCGGATAACCATCTAACCAGTTTACATCAACTCTATTAACATTTGAATTTTTTGAATTTTCATACATTGAAACAGCACATAAAGATAATCCTAATAAACCTAAAATACCTAATGTACCAAATATTTTAATTTTTTTCATAAAAAATCACATCCTTTTCATATTTTATATAGTTTTTTTCAAAGAAAATTATATTTCATTAATTATTATAGTTTTTCTATTGCATGTTTTTGGTATTTTTGAAGAAAAAATGAAAAAACTGAAAAGTTTTATCTTCTCAGTTTCATACTTAATATTAATTTGTTTCTTTTAAGGAAGGTTTTTCACTATAATCGTTACGAGCAAAACCGTTTGTATAATATGCAATCGTAAGTTTATCATTATAAACATCTACTTTGTTATAAATGTCATAAACAGCATAAAATTCTGTTTTTCTCACATTCATTCCAAATAAATTAACACTATACACCAAGAATGATTCAGTGAATGCAGCAACTCTTACACAATTGCCACAAACACATTCACCTTGACAATAAGAATATTGTCTTTGCGAATAACAATCATCATAAGTAACCATAGCAAATTCTGGTAATAAATAACCATATTCACAAACTTCTACCTCTTGTGTTGAATATTGATAAATTGGATTAGCATATAAGAAATATAACATATTTTTTAATTGATTGGTGTCTTTATAATTGCAACCAGTATTTAAATATACCGTAGAATTTTCTAATTCTAAAATTAAATTTAATACTGCTGAATTAGCCTTAACATAGTTTACACCATCAAAATAATAATTACCACCGTAGAATGTTTTTAATTCATAAGCAACATATTCTGAATTTTCATTATAATAATAAGTATTTTTTAATTCTGCATCTTCAACTTTCAAAGAAACTAAACCAGTTTCTTTTAATTCTTCACTACAATTAAACGATTTTATTTCAATATAAATATTTTTTAATTCTTGTTTATCACTAGCCTTAAATAAATGTGAGTAAACACTTCCATTTTTAACTTCTCTAAAAATACCAGTATTAGAAGTAGTTAGCGGATTTAATGTTCTATCTAATTTAGTTCCAATATAATTTATTTCTAAATCAATATCAATATCTTCTACTAAAGCAAATTCTCTATTAATGCCAATAACTGAATCTATATTATGATTAGTATTAAAATTATAACCAAAATTTTTGACAATTATATTTAAATCATGAATATAACCATAATTATTTTCGATTAATGCAGCCGAATAATTTAGAGTGTTATATAATTCGTTATTATTTTTAGCATCTCTTATACCATTAATAACAATATTACCGTTAAAAATTTCACCATAATTATTTTTAAATAATCCATTTCCAGCATAACCATCAAAAGATAAATAAATTGTATGACCATTTAAATCAAAATGTCCCATAAAATTTTCGTAAGCAAATACTGAATTCATATATTGATTATAAGTTGTGATATATATATCTTCTACCAAAATTATATTTGTACACAATACATCAATATCAGTTAAATTGATTTCATCAAGAATATTAATTTGCTCAAAATAATTTGAAGTTTGAATAGTGTAATTTAATTTATTTAATTGATTTTCAAATGAAGGTTCTTCAATGTACATTTTAAAACCAAAAACTTCATCAATAGTGTACCATAATCCAACTTCTTCGTCATATAAAGCGTTTGAAGGAATTTCAGCTTTCATATCATATAATTCATAATTTTTCTTTAAAGTATCATACCAAACAAAATTCATAAAATTGATATGTTTAACTGAATCAGCAAAATCGCCTTTTAAACTATTTTGAGTTAATCTTGGAGTTTGTTTAGTAGCTTCTTTTAAATCAATACTTAACGCAGTTTCATAATTTTCTTCTAATACATCAAATTCTATATCATCAACAGTTAATTTAATTCCTTTAATTTCTAAAAATTTATCATTTTCTAAAACTAAACTAACTGGAACAGTGAAATATACTGTTATTGAATTTGTACCTGAATCAGCACTATAGCTTCCCATTTCAACAAAAACATCAGCAACATTTGTTGTTAATACTGCATCTAATTTAGTAGCTTCCTTTGATAAATTAACTGTTACATATAAAGTATAAGTATCGCTATCAGAATATTCATTTTCTAAATACCATTCTGGATAAGTAATTTCAGAAAATTCATAAGATAAAACTTTCATTTTTAATGTATAACTAGCATATAAAGTTACATCTTCTAATAATTCAAATTCTTCAAATTCTTCTTTTAGTTCGCTATCTAAATACCAACCAACAAATTCATAATCGGTATTTGTACTTAAATTTTCTAACACATCTAAAGTAACTTTACTATTTCTATTTAATGATAATGTTTTAGATGTATCAGTATCTAAACCAACAGTTTGAAGTTTTACTTCTCTTGTCAACTTATCTAAATTAATATATACTGTTGTATTTTCTTTTAAATATTCATCATTAAATTTAGTTTCATAAGTTTTTTCTAAATATAAACTATCAAAATCGAATTTATCCTTAACAGATTCGTGATTATTAATTGTATTAGTTACAGCTTCATAATCTATTTTATCAGTTTCTTTTACATCGAAAGTGAAACATAAATCTTCTAAATTTGTTTCTACTCTTAATGTATATGTATGATATAACTTGTCACCATATTCAAATAAATCACCTTTCATACTGCAAACTTCACAATGTGAATAGTATTTAGCTTTTGTTTCATATGATGCTTCACTATATAAATATGTATCTTCTACTGTATTTACAAAAGTGTGAGCTTCCTTTACAACTTCTTTATCACATTCATCAGATGTACACTTTTTAAAATGTCCTTCTGTATCGTAGGAATATGTTTCTTCATAAGTACAAGTATGTTCTACTGGTGTAGGATTTGGATTTGGATTTGGATTTGGATTAGGATTTGGAACTTCTTCAATTTTAGAATATTTAGCATAAATCTTCGCATTTCCATTAAATGTATAAGTGAAAATTCTTGTTTCAAAAGTTTCTTCCTTATAAAAACCAACAAACTCCATATTTTCAAATGGAACAACATAGTCATTTAATGAAATTGTTGTATTTTCTTCCATTTTAATAGTATTAGTAGTTCCATCTGGATATTCTACTGTTAAAGCATATTGAACTTTTTCTGGTTCTGTTACTGGCGGTGTAGGTGTATCTGTAGGTTCTTGCGTTTTTTCACAAGATGCAAGACCGAAAAGACCTAAACTTAAAGCCATTAAACTTAAAAATATTTTATTTTTTTTCATTGCGTATGCACTCCTTTAAATATTATTTTTTTCTTTTTCAAAAAACATCACTTATTATTATAGTTTTTTTGTCCATAAAAAATGGTTTAAAAACAAAAGAAGTAATGTTTTTTAACATTACCTCATTTTTAATTGGTTATAGATACTTGTTTCCCCAATATTATGACCTATTATCTCACCATTACTAACTAATAATAAGCATGGAAATTGAGCAACTTTTAAATCTTCCCAATTATTCACTTCATAATTTGCCACAATCGATTGATTTTCGTAATCAACTTGAATTAAATAGTTTTCATACTTATCACCATCTAATAAATATAAAGGTCTAGGTCCTTTTTTGATATATTTAAGCACTTCTTGTTCTAAATCATCACAGGCTGTACAATCACTCTTATATATAAAGACGTAATATGTATCAGATTCATGTTTGGTGAGTAACTGTTCAAGTCTAATAGTATCAGCTTTATATTTAGAATCAGTGTAACTTCCATATGAATTATCAGATATACCTTTATTAATTACAAATGGTAGTGTAAAAATTGCTACCATAAGTGCAAAAACGACCGACATAGTTCCAATAATAGTGAATTTTCCTAATGTATCTTCTTTATTATTAACCACTTTTTTGGATTTTTTATTTTTTTCTTTATTAGATTTAATTTTATCTTTCATAATAACTTTTACCTCATATAACAAATTATTTAGTATTTTAGAAATTTCTAAACATCTATATTATAGTTTTTAAATTTAGAAAAAAGCCCTAAAATAGAGCTTTTTAATATTTTTATTTCATTTTAAAATTTAAGTTAATAGTTCCACCACTATAACGCCAGAAATAATTATTACTTTCAGAATAAGACATAAAACCAAAACCAGTATATAAATCTTGTGTTAAAGCTTTCTTTTCAAATTCTTTTACAGAAGATACAATATCAGCACTTGTACCTCCGTTAGCATAACTTAACCAATTTGTTCTTGGTTCACCAAATCCTAAATAAGCTAAGAAGTTTGAAGAATCTCCTTCTTTAATCATTTCGAATACACCATTAATTGCTTTAGTAGGAAGTTCCATTAGTTTACCTAATACTCCACTTTCAACGCTTGGACCATTTATAATAGTATTAAATGTGTTAACCTTATCAACAAAATCTTTATTTAAAACTATATTTTTATAAGTTCCACCATCATAAGCAATAACTAAATTATTTTGAGCTTCATAATCTTCTGCTGATAAACCAGTAAACCATTGTTCAACTAAAATTACAACTGATGAAACTTCACCAACATTAGTTTCTGGTAATGCAAATACTGTATTTTTACCAAGAGAAATTTGTGATGGATTAATAATTATATTTTTATATTCACCGTAATTTTTACCAACAACTGAGAAAAATGAGCTAGAACCAATTAATTGTGATGCAAATTCAACACCTTGAATCTTACCAGCTAACATATTATTATTACATAAAGCATTAACACTTTTTAAATCATTTGTTGTTTCTGTTTTAGAACACATTACTGAATTAGTCATTTTAATGTTTACAATATCACCATAATTACCGTCACAGATTGCAGGTGCATTACTCATTGAATAATTTAAACACATGTTTTGAACTACACCATTTTCTGTAATTTTCTCAAACATTGGTTTTGTATTAACGACATTTGATGTTACTGTATGACCATTAAATTCGATTGTTCCATCTAAAATATAATCGTTAAATAAATATCTTTCATTTCCAGATAATGTAATATCGTTATCTAAAATATATCTACCAGTAATCTTTTTAGTTTCATTATCAACTATCATATCATTAAAATCAGTAGATGTTTTAATAATTTTATTATAGAAATAATAATCTTCTTCGAAAAGTGTTTCACCTATTGTTCTTTTTGCTCCACCAGAAGTATAACAAACAGAATCAAGTGTTAATTTAATTGGACTTTTTTCAACATCTAATGTAATAGTTTTTGTGATTACCATCTTTTCTAATAAATCATATCTTTCGATATCCTTATCAGTAATTTTAACTGTTGAGCCAGAAACTGTTAATTCAGTAACATTAACATTTGAATTATTAGATAAAGTGATTTCTAGTTTTATTGATGAACTTGAATCAAAATATGATAAATCATTAACATCTTTATTTAATTTAGAAGACATATCGATTGACGCTTCTAATACTTCAACATCATGAATATTTACTACTAATTCTTGTTTAACAATATCTTGTGTTAAATATTTCGAATCAGTTTTCTTAACATAATCAACTCTTGAAACTGTTGCATTTACATTACCAACCATAGCTGGCATGGTAAGAGGAACAGTATAAACATTAGATGTACCATCATCAATAATATTCTTTTTAATCATTTCTTGAGAACCATTAACGTCTGTAAAAGTAAAATAGAAAGTTAAAATTTGAACATCTTTTACATTTTTCTTAACGGTAACAACTGCGGATATATTATCATTTGCGAAAATTTCATCATTGTCTAATGAAGTAATGGATAATTTAGTAACCTTCATATCTTCTACTGTCGAAAGTTCTATTGATGTAATTGCAGTTTTATTAACCTCTAAAATATAAGAAGATTCATCTTTAATATATGTTACTTCACTTAAAACATATTTTTTGCCAACTTCATATGTGATAGTAGTTTCTGCAATAAATTTATCTGTTTTTAAAGCATATGGCGTTAAAGAAAATGGTAAATCATTTATAACACAACTAATAACATCATAGTTATTAGGATTTTCAAATGTTAAGATAAAATTCATCTTATCTCCATTTTCGTATGTACTTTTTTCTGTTACAAAATCTTTAATAGCTAATTTTTTTTCGCTGCATCCTGTTAAAAAACATAATGAAAAACATGTAAATATAGCCATAAAGAAAATTAAAAATTTATTAAATTTAATACTTTTCATAAGATACCTCCAAAAAAATATATTATATATATAATATAGTTTTTGAAAAAGAAAAATAGCCCAAAAATGGACTATTCCTTGAAAATTTTAGGGAATTCTTTTGTTAAATATTTTTTTACTTTGTTAAAAGCGATGCGTATTAAATCATGGTCATAACTATAATCGTAAAACATATTTAATGAAACAATTTTATCTGATTTTCTATTATAAATATAATTAGTGATATCTAATTCTTTTTCAACATCATCATAAACAAATGTTCTTCTATAATATTCTAAATCAACATCAGAAACTGTATAAGGTGATTTGTATACTTCTTCAAATTTTTTCATTAAATCATCATTAGACATATCTTTATAAGTGTTTACAATTTTATCAATACCTGGAGAAATATTTTTCCAAATATCTAAATTATAATCGTTATCAGTTGAATTTTGGAATTCAATATATCTAATAAAATCGATATTAGAATATTCCCAAGAATAATTTAAAGAAACTAAACCTAATATCTTGTGGTCAGACCAATAAACAAATTTAAAATGTGATATTTCTTTAATAAAAGTTTTTAAAAGTTTTTGAATTTTTTTATCAAAATAATCTAACTTTGTGATTTTTTCATTTAAAAATAAACTTGATAAATAATTCATAAAATTTTCAACATATTCTTCCTTATCTAAAGTGTTAAAAAAATTATTAATTTTATTTACCGCATCTTCTACTGATTCTACATTTTTAATAATATGAAAACCAACTGCATAACTCATGATTAATTTTCTCCCATAATCATCATTTTGTTTGCAATTAATTCTACACCATTATCAGTAGGAACACATCTACCAGTAACAGATAAAGTTTTAACATTATCTAAAGTGTTTTCACCTTCAAAAAACATCCAATGACTACATTTAATTTTAAATTCATCACTTTTAAATGTTCCATCTGCTTCTCTAAATGGTCTAACAACTTTTAAAGATAATTCATAGAAATTTTCATCTAACTTTTTAAGACCTTTTTTCTTCCCTATTAACATAAAATAATTGTACATATTTTACCTCCTATATTTTTTTCTTATTTTTAAATAAATATATACAATTAATATATAGTTTTAAGACAAAAGAAAAAAACTTTTTAGATAGCATCCCCTAATTACCGATAATCTTTTGTCTTGTCTTTTTCATAAAAATTCATAATGTTCTCATAAGAACGAGCCACCCACGACTTTATCCAATTTACTTAAAGAGTAACAATTCAATTATTAGCAATTTTTAATACTTCGTAAAAAGTTTTTCTTATAAAAGGAAACATTTAACTTCAAAATTTAACAATTATAAAGTGTCATGTAATATATAAATTAAGTATTATTTGTTTCTTTCACATCATTATTATAGTTTTAGAAAATAAAAAACTATTAAAAATTATTCGCAAATGATTTCGATAGTTTCTTTTGCTATTTTTTTAATCTTTTCAAAATAATTTAACTCAATTACTTCTGCAGATATTTCTGATTTAATAAGTTCAAAAGTTGGAATGTGATTTAAAAAATTATAAAGTGCTTTAGTACATACTTTTCTTCTCATATTATCTAATAAAATCAAAAATGCTATATTTTTAGGAAGCATAGGTGTTACTTCTTGTATTGTTTGGTAAAATTCTGTTATTTCAAAAAATTTAGAAACTGATATTCTCACCTTTTCATTAATCGCTTCTTCGTTTTTAAATGAATCGTATTGTTTAATTAAATTAAATTTAGCAAATTCTTTTAAATTTTCATTATTAAAATTTTTAAATACATCATCAATAATTTTTTTGCACTCAAATTCACCATTTAAAATATTTCCAAAATCATATAAACCTTCATTAACTGATAATAAAAAGTTAGTTCTAACATACAAATCTTCTTTTAATTTTTTTAAAATTATATTTTTAACATTTATAACAACATCATTAATTGTTATTTCTTCATCTAAATTTAATTCTTCATCACTTACAATAAAACAAGTCAGTGGTGCATTATTTAAACCAAAAGAATATCCAAAAACATCCAAATAAAATAAATAGTATTTAAAATTATTTTTACAAAATTCTATTAAATCTGGAACTATTTTAATTATTTTAACTTTTAATTTCTCCATTTCTATATTATATAATTCATTATCTAAATTTTTATCCATATTTTCACCTCTAATATTTAATAAATTAATTATAGTTTTAAAAAAGAAAAAAGGAGGGGATTAAACTAAACCCTCTCCACTTTCGACTATTTCTTGAATCATTTCCGCCAACTCTTTGTGGTTTCTAATGTAATCTAAGAATGGTGCTAGTCTTCTTCGGTCATCTGAATTACCAGAATAACCTTCCACATACAAACGAATAAAGGAATCGTAACACTTATCGCCGAACTTTGTTAAGATAATTTCTTTAAGTTCTTTTTTATAAAGTGCTACTATTGGATTACGATTAACGGAAGTAAAAGTTTCATGAAATTCTATTTTTTCATCATTTTTTTCTTTTACTTTGTTATTTAAAGACTCAGTTTTAGAAATTGCATTAACTTCTGTAACATTATTTTCAGCTTTTATTTTTTTAGCTTTTGATACAGAAATATTAGTTGCATATTCCATATCTGCATAATGTTTTTGACAAGCGTCATTTAGCCAGTAGTATAAGAAAGATTGAATTTGCTTTCCTGTTGAATCAACTTTAACATTAATTCTTGGGATTTTATCGATGATAGCAGAAACCATTTCTCCCATGTAATCTTCATAAGATGTATGTTTAGAATTTTTTGAATATTTAAAAGCTAAATTTTCCATATATCCTTGCATTAAAGCTAAGATTTTTAAGGTTAATTTTTCTTTTTCCATATTACTTAAAATTTCTTCACGCATCTTAATAATCTCTGGGATTAATTCATGTTCAGTGATTTCTTTAGGGTTATAACCGAATCTATACATATTATTCAGCCCCCTTAATAACTACAGTTGATTTATCTTCTACTGTAATATTTAAATAATCACCAACATTGAAGCCTTGTTGACTTAAAACTTTTTGATAAGGTTTAGTAATAGAAATATTACATTTGCCAGCTTCTTTAGCAGCAATTAAATATTTTAATGCTTCTGGATTAGATAAAACCTTTAAAGCATCAATTACTTGTTTTTCAGATAATTTTTCATAGATGATAATTTCATCATCTTCGTAAAAACCATCTTTGATTAAAAGTTTTCTTTTTGTAATTTTTGCATCGATTACTTCTTGACGTTCTCTAATCGCTTCGTCATAATAATCAACGTATTTTTTCTTTTGAGCTTCCAATTCCTTTATTTCATTATGTAATTCTAATATTTTTTTACTCATACATTTTCCTCCTAAATTTAAATATTGAATTATGTGTTATATATAGTTTTTAAAGAAAAAAAGAGCTTAAAATTTAATTTAAGCTCTTGAAATAATATTTAAATTTCTAAGAATTCAATAAACTTTCCATTTCATGAGATTGAATTGCTATATCTAATTCTGCATCATTTAATACACTTGATTTAGTATAATTCGCATGAATTAATATAGGAGTTTGACTTGCCATATCTCTACCTTTTGAAACTTTTGCTATAAACATACCGGTCGACATACGAGGATAGAAACGAATCATTTCTGGATTTCGTTTAGCATCAAAACCTAATGCTGAGTTTACAACATTAACATCTTCTCCTTGTGCTGTTCTACCGATAAACATAATACCAGAGTTTGCAATTACTGATTTAGGCATTGAAGCAATCTTTTGTGTAATTGTCCAAATGAATAAACCTAAAGATGCAGACTTATCAATAATTTCATTAAATCTTTGAATAGATTGTTGACCAGATTCATCTTTTTCATTAGCAATTAATACTGAGTTTGCTTCTTCTAAAACAATAACTGTTTCATAACTACCAGAATAGAAACCTTCTGGACCATTATTTAAAGCATATTCGTAAATAGAATCCATTAATAAAATGAAGAAGAATCTACTTGATTTTGGTGATAAACCATTTGATTCAACAACTGTAAAATCGTCTTTACCAAGTAAGATATCAGCAGATGCTCCACCTCTATTACAGAACATTACATATTCACAAGAGTGAGGTCTATGGTACATATCTAAACGAGTTAAATAAGTTTGGAAAGCCTCAGCACCATGTTGGTCTCTGTTTTCTCTTGCTTGATTTAATTTCATAACAATTCTATTATAAACATCTTCTAATGTGATATTTTTAGAATGTTCGTTAGCCCAAGTTGGGTCTTCTTCGTGTCCGAAAACATCATTTTTATCATATAAATCATAAATAACACCACTTATTTCGGCAATAGCTCTATCTAAAAGACCATAAGCACTACAGAAATGTGAAACGAACATATTGAAATAATTATAAGGTGAAACATTTACTGGAACTCTTAATAAATTCATTCTTAATGGATGGAAATTAGGTTTACCAACTGAATGGAATTTAAATGAACCTTTTGGAAGTAAGTTTGCAACTTTTCTCCATTCACCCTTAGGGTCTAATACTAAGACTCTTTTACGTTTTTTATTACCATATTTATCAATATATGGAGCATTTTTATACATATTTAATACAGCAGTAGTTGCTAAAACTGATTTACCAGAACGAGATGAACCAGATATAAATGCGTGGTGCATTTCATCATTTCCGATACCGAATTCAAAATCAGTTGCATAACCATTACCATGTTTTAAACTCATTTCATAACTAAATCTTGTAGGAGCTAAACATTTACCGATAGCAATTTCTTTATTACGTCTATTAGATGGAACATGGAAGTTATTAGGAACATCTTCCATAGCATTATCTAAACCACCAATAGTAATACGAGGTGGATGACAATAACCAGCTAATTCTGTTGAAGATAATACTGATGAATATTTATAATAATATCCTGCGGGGTTTTTAGGATTTACTACAATATCCATACAAGGAGATAATGCAGCTAAGTGCATATTTAATTGCTTTTGGTCTGGAATACTAGGAGTTTCAAGTCTTAAAGCATCAATCATTGCTGTTCTATTTGTCCAAGTAACTTGTGCAACACCTTCTAATGCTTTTTGATGTTCTGGTTTATTAGTTGTAATGTACATATCAACAAAGAAACCACCATCACCATTTTTCATAGTTTTTAAACGTCTATTTTGTTCACCCAATAATTCACAAATATATTCAACAGTTTTATCAACCCATTGATAAGATTTAGATAAATTAAAACCTAAATTTAAACCAGTTGACATACCACTTGAAGTGGATGCTGTTTTACCATTTGAATAATTCCAACTTTGGTTTTCAGATGAACCTTTACTCCAACCTTCGCTTGTACCATCACTAACACCTTTACCTTTTGTTAAAGAGTTAGATTCGCTCCAAGATGTACCATCACTTACACTTCCACCTTCGCTACTTGTAGTACCATAAGAATCAGAACTATTAGTTCCTATTGAATTACTTTGATTTGTACCATGTGAATAAGAACCACCAACATTTACTTTGGCAGCTCCAACACCTACACCGGCACTAACATTTGCACCTAAAGTATCAGATGTACCAGCAGATTGTGATTCGTTAGTACCCTCACTATGAGTATTACTTAAACCAGTATTCCAACTGTCGCCTTCTGTATGTGAACCACCAGAAGTTTTACCAGCAGTTTGAGATTCATTTTGACTTTCAGTATGTGATTGACTAAATGTATCATTTTTGCTAGTTCCTAAACCTTTTGATGAACCACTATTAGTTGATGTACCAGTAGATTGATTCATAGACATAGAAAGAGGAATACCAACGGATAAGCCTAAAGAAGTTTGACCTTGCTTTTGTCTTTCCCATTTACTTTGTTCTTCTAATGATTTATTTAACCAATGAGATAAATAATTACTATCAATAGGTGTAGCCATTAAAACTAAACAATATTCAATGGCATCTGCACCGGCTAAAAATTGTTCTAATTGTTCTTCTGATGCAGTAGGTGAATCGAATTGATTTCTTTTATTACTACCCGCTGTATTCTTAGATGCAGGAATACCTTTTACAACAGATACGAATTTTTGATTACTTAAATTTTTGAATACAAAATTCATAATTTCATCAGTAATACCAGCTATATGATTTAATCTATGCGTTCCTTGAAAAGCTGCTCTTAATGTTTCAAAATCACAAGAACATCGTCTTATTGCTTCTTCTTCTGTATTTCCGACAGATTGAACACCATATAAGAAGATTAAACCATAAGGTTCAGGAGTTAATACATTTGCAATTATTTCAACAAAATTAATTTTAGTATTATACATTGTTGTCATAATATCAGTATGTATTTTCATAAAATCTTTATTTTGCGTAGATTCTTTAGATACACGAGTTAGTCTAAAAAATTTAGCACTTTTATAAAATTGAACTCTTGAACCATCATTTAATTGTTTTTCAACATGCCAAACCATATATTCAAGATTACCTTTGGCATCTTTTTTCATATATTGAGATAAAATATTTAATTTATCTTCTGTGGAACTTCTATAATTAGACATTGCATTTCTCATTTAAAAATCCCCCTTTTAATTCATACCATTGTTACCATTTTTAGTTAAATGGTCAATAGTATCTCTTTTACTTTTATTAATACCAGTTAAGAATGTCCATTTTTTAGCTTGCCATATAATTAAACCGATAGGAACTGTAAGTTTTGAATATAAAGCGATTGAAGATAACACACTAATTACACTTGCATCCCCGCCAGCTTTAGCACCTAAAATTAAACATTCAAATAAAATAACGAATAAAACATAACCTAAAAGTCCGAATTTAAAAAATCCTAATGTTTTATCTCTATCATTTTTGATTACTAAGGCAGTTAAAAACGATATACCAGCAAAAGCCAAACCGAATATATAATATATGATAGCTTGACCATCTGATTCTGCCCATTTAATCAAATAAAATCCTAAAATCCATAAAAAACCTATTCCAAGATAACATAGTCTTGATAAATTTGCTTTTTTGAATTTTAACTTTTCAATTATATTAGTTTCATTTTCAAACATAATTTACCACACTCCTTATAGAATAGTTCTTTTATCATCTTCGAAACATTCAGAAATTTCTTTTGTTTCTAAAACAGCACAACCAACAAAAAATGCTAACGCAAAAATCCACCACCAACTGTCAGCTATTAAGTAGAATAAGGTTAATAATCCTGATATAAAACCTTTAATTATAATCATAATTAAACCTCATCTATTACATCATTTGTTTGTTTAACAGTTTCTTTTAATTCAGTTGGTTGATTTTTATTATTTTTTTGTTGTTTTGAATTTTTCTTTTGTTCTTGTACTGTATTATTTTTTTCAATCATTTTAGATTTTTCAATTTCCATAGCTTCTTCTAAAATATTCTTATCTTGGAAAACAGAAGGGTACATTCTTCCTTCGTCCTTACGTTTAAATTCTACATATGTAAAAATTTTAATAACAATATTTGGATGATTTTTCTTAGAATTATACCAAGCTTTAACTTTTTCTAATAATTTATTAGCAGCCATCTTATTTGGAACAATTATTTTAAGTTCGCTTGTAATCAATAAAGCTTTATCTAACTTGAAATTAAAATTAGCATCATTGTGGTTACACATTTCAACTTCAAAATATTCTTTTTTCTTAGTAACTGGATTAATACCAATGATATCTGGAATCCAAGTATTTAAATTGGAAATATGAATAGTATTTTGTTTTTTATCCATAGAAACATTTTCATAACCATAATTTTGCTTTAATACTTCACAAGTATCTTTGATATTATAACCATGCTCATAATTATCATTTTCCGCTCTTATGATTTGCATTTCAGATTTAACTGGTTCTTTTTTAAATGTTTCTTTAAATAATTTATAACCAATTTCTTCATTAAGTTTAATTAATCTTAAACCACTATTTCTTTGGAAAGTATAAATTCTAACAATTTCTACAATACTTTCTTTTTCTAAATTATTAACAACTGTTTCTAATCTATTTTCAGAAACACCATCATTTTCTTTAACATATTTCGCTATTTCTGGAAATTCAGATAATCCTTTAACACCGATAGCTTTAACAACGGCTAAAGAATCAGTTTCATTAAAAACGATTCTAGCTTTTTCTAACGAAATAGCTTTTAAGATAATGTTACTTTGTTTTTCTTCTTTTTCTACTGTAACATTTTCATTATTGGGAGTGGAATTCACTTCTGTCATACTTTTAAAATCTTCTTCAGTAAAAACCGTTTGTTCCTCTTGTTCTGCTTTTTCTTGATTTCTTTTTTCAACAAAACCATAAACTTGTTGTTGAAGTTCAGATAATAATTCTTTTTGCATCTTTTCTTTTTCAGTTAAAGATAAAATTTTATCTAAATATCTTTTCTTTTCCGCTAGAACAAAATTGATAATGTATTCTTGCATTTCAATTTCTTTAAATTTTTTACCATCGTTGATTTCATTAATTAATTCAGGAGCAATTCTTTGTGCAATTTCTTCTAAATATTTTTTAACATCAACTTGATTTGAAGCTTTTTGAGTTTTATAATTATGTTCAATTTCATTAGATAAGCGTTTATTTTCTTGTGTTAAACGTTTATTTTCATTCATAACATCAGCCATAACTTGAAAAACCTTATCTTTAGATACTCTTGACCAATCTACATTTTTATATTTTTCAAATGAAGGAGTATTCACATTTTCCTGTTTTTCTGGTGTTACAACCTTTTTGCTTTTCATAGCTTCTGAAATTGTAGGTGCATTTTGAACTTCTGTTTCTTTAGTCTTTTTAGTAAATAAACCCATAAAATCATCTCCTTAAATTAATTATTTATTTCATTATATAAAGTTGCTAATTCAGTATAAGCCATTATTAAAGGTAATTCTAATTCATTCATTGATGTATTACCAGATATAATATTATTAAAATTTTCTTCATTTTTAATATTTTCTAAAAACATTTTTTCTGTTTCGATAAAATAGCTTAAACTTGTAATATAATCAGTAAAGTCTTTCTTTTTAGGATTTTTAACTTCACTTAATTCTATAGATAAAGCTTCTAAATTTTCTGCCCAATCTACACACATTGTTGCATAAAAACTTTCTGCATTATATTTTTGATAATTGTATTCGATTTGATATCTTATATTTGCGTAATCACACGATGTATCAACACCAAAATTATTATCATAAATGAAAAATTCAGTTGCTAAATCATATATTTCTTGTAATTCTTTTTTAGATTCAATGTAAACAATTTCATCTTTTGTTAAAACATTATTTGTTCCATAAGCTTTCATTCTGCTAACACCTAAAACCGTTATCAAAAACGTAGAAACTAATAATGCGATTAAAACACTCATTAAACGATATTTAATAATAACGCTACGATTTCTTTTAGAAGCTTTTTCTTCATCGTAGAAAAATTCAAAATCATTTATCGTTTCTTCAATGATTTCAAAATCGTCATCTTTTAAAGGCATGACAACCCACCCCCTTATTGATTATCTTCTTGTAATTTTTTGATTAAGTCAGGGAAAGAACCACCATTTTGTTCATATTCGAACACAACTTTCTTTAAAACCTCTGGGCTAAATAGTTTTAATTTTTCTTTTGGTTCGATGTGGAATAAGTATTCATGGAAATACATTACATCTTCTGCAAAAATTTCAGTTACTGGTCTTACCACTGTTGTTTCTAACACTTCATCATCATTATAAAAAGGACTTTCCTCATCATCTGGATTAATAGCAATAAGATGTCCGGGATTTTCCTTATCTAAGACAAAATACATTTTCTTAGCTTCATCTCTAGTATTAATTCTACCTTCAACAGTTACTAAATCGCCGACTTTGATATTATCTCTATCCTTTTCTGCTTGATTACCAACACTTCTAATAAATGGTGCTTGAATAGCTCCATTATCTTTCTTGCGTGGTTTGATTTCAATTTGATAGAAACATCTACACTTTCCAGCCTCCGTATATCTTACGATAGGTCCTTTTACTACTTTTCCGGTAACTCGTACCATGTTATCATTTCTTGACATATTAATTTTCTCCTTTATATTAATTATTATTTTTTTGTAGTTTAAAACTACATCTATATATATAGTTTTTGAATTTAAAAAAACGTCCAAAATGGACAAAAATAGGTTCAAAATGGACAAAAAATTGATTTTTTTAATTTTTTAACAAGAAAAAAAGAGGAAATTAATCCTCTTCATCTTCTTTGAATTTTTTTAAAGCTTTTTGATAAATCAAATTCTTTTCTTCATCGCTTAGGAAAACTTTAAAATCATCATCGTAAGTTTCATCGCCATACATAGTAAAATAAATTTTAATGCCTTTTTGATTTTTGACATCGATTAAAACATAACCATTAACTGATTCATCTGGTTTTACTTCTCTATTATAACGTTTTTCAATACCTTCAAAAAGTTCTAAATAATATTCTACTAATTTTGGTTTAGAAGTTTCTAAATCGCAATCTAAAATCATTTCGTCTTCTAAAACAATTTGAGATTCTTCTAAAGGTTTAAATAATACTGAATCAAACGGTTTTTCATTTGCACACATTTCATTTAATACTTTTTCTAAATCATTTGAAGATAATAATCTAAATGTTTTTTCGTCCAAGATTTCTTCTAATTTAGAAAAGAATAATTCTTTATTATAAGGTGCAACATAAATTTTACCATCTTTATAGTTAGAAAAATTATCATCTAATTCTTGTTCTGAATTTTTCCAAATGATTTCGTTTGTTTTACTTGGAACGCCACATTCTACAAAAGATAAAGCATCAGCAATACTTCTAAAATCATTTAAGTAAGCATCACTTTCTACCTCAGTTACATAATCATTGATAGAACATTCTTCCGCATTCCAAAAATGTTTAGAAACCCATAAAGTTACTTTATCATTGTAATTTTCTGAATCTTCATTTCGATAAATTTGAAAAACTCTAAAACCTAAATGTTTACGATAAACTATTCCAGTGTAATCGATAATAGGTAACGAAACTCCTCTTCTCTTTAACAATTCAATTATTTTTTTCATATATTTTCCTCCTAAATTTAATATAAATTGTCTATTTAAATATATAGTTTTAATAAATATTGATTTTAAAAAAATAAAAAAGCTCCAAATTAGGAGCTTAAAATTTTATTCTTCATCTAATACTACTGTATTTTCTTCTAAATTATTAATTAATACTTCACAAAAACTTTCATATGTAAAACCAGAATTATAATGTTTAGACATCAATTCTGCAGCATAAGCTGTTTCTTTGATTATATCAATTAATTCGGATTTAGAAAAATCATGTCCTTCCTCAACAATAAAATCAAATAATTTACCATTTGAAATTGCATCTTTTAATCTACTATATTTATTACCCATTTTATATACCTCATTATTTATGATATTTAACTATTCATATTATAATAAAATTTACAATTATTTTCAAGATATTACTTTTTTAACGAACTTATTATAAATAAAAAACAAAAAAGAGGGAATAAAACCCTCTAATTAGAATGGAAGTTCTTCTTCTTCTTGTAAAAAATAGTTATTATAATATCTAAACTCAGAAGCACCAATTAAGTCAAAATATTCTTTGCAAATATCCATGTCCTCATTTTTTAATTTTTTATTGCCAACTGCTAAACATTGACGTACTGTTTTATCAGAAGATAATTCAATACAAGCAAAAGGTTTATCATCTTTAAAAGCAGAAATTATATGACAGTAATTCTTTTTTGCCATACCATAATAAGTAACAACACAATTATGGAAAACATCACTTAAATTAGAAAATTCTTGATAAGTTTTTGGAACTATAAAATTTACTCCTTGAACCATAATATTATCAAAAGACTTTCTTTCTTCTGTCATTTCTAGTTCTTCTTTAAAATCTGGATTATGATAAAGTGCAATACTATCTCTAATCGTATGAAATAATTCATCATGTAACTTTTTAATAGTCCATGTAGCAATTTCATCATTAGTAATTTCTTTTAAATGTTCACCATTTTTAGATTTAATAAATAAATATGTATTTAAAAATTTAAACATATCTAAATAAATAGAAGTATCATGAATATTTTCAGATAAATTTAAAATTCTTTTTGCAAATATTACTTCTGCTTTATTACCATATTTATCTTTTAAACATTTTAAATAGTATTTTTGAGCTTTTCTATTATTAAATAGATTAACTTTATCATTTTTAACTAATGAATATAAAATATTTGTATCTTTAATTCCAACATAAGAAAAAGCATACACTTCAATAATTCTATAAACACTACTTGATAAAAGAAGTTTTTTAATGCTTTTTGGCAATGATAAACAATATTCAAAAGCTTGTTCAATTTTAGTATAAGTCATTTTCTTTCTACTGAAATCTGGAAAATAAGGTGGATTATAATAACCTTGATATTCTTTTTTAAAATCAACATAATCTTTTAAATAAGGATAATTAATTTCTAAAAAGCTTTGCAAAATTAAACCTACTGCTTTTCTTTCATTATTATATATTAATTTATTATATAAGATGTGCATATTAGTATAAATTTGATAAAAATATTTATGAGTATCAATTTTTCTTGGTTTATTATTAACAAAATAACTATATTTACCATCTTTATAATAATTAGCTCTTGTAAAATATAATTTTGGTTTAAATTTTTTTTGAGCTTCCTTATCATCCCAATCACCATTATATTCAGTGACACCTCTTTGAATAAATGTTACTTTTTCATCATCAAGTAAAATTTCATCTATTGGCATACCTTCTGGAATTATATTTTCTGCATGACTATAGTAAAAACCCCATTCTTCTTTAAATATTCTTTTCATCATTTTTTAATTCCCTCCTAAATGTTTTAAAAAAATATCTAGGTTATATATAGTTTTAAAATGATGGATTTTAAAAAAGAAAAAAAGACCAAATTATTTCTAATCCAGTCTAACAAAAGCTTAAAGATTCATTTATAATTTTATTATAGTTTTTATTTTTTGAAAATTTCTTTTTGAATATTTTTCCAAATATTTGAATAAGTTTTATTTCTGAAATCTGGCATAATTTCAAATTTTTTAAAATAGAATTTTTTAAGCATATTTCTGACATCTAATTCATCATAATATTTATCTTTATTATTTTTCTTCCAATATTCAATGAATTCTTGAATAATAATTTCGTCTTTCATAAACATTAACCTCGTACGGCTATTATATCATAAAAGAAAAATTATTCAATTAAAAAATATACATCTTTATCATAATAAATAATAAAGGAAGACTCATTATTAGCTTTTTCCAATGTTTTAAAAAGTGCATAAAATAATTTAGTATTCATCCAGCATTCTACTAACCATATATTGATATCTTTTTTTATTTCTTTTAATTCATAACTAGAATTCATTTTGTATAATGTATTATTTTTGAAAACAAAATCATTATTTTTTATTAAAATTTCATCTAGTTTATTATGTTCAAAAACATCAAAAACTGTTTGATAAAAAGTTTTATTATACATAGAATATATTTTAATAGCTATTCCATAATATTTTGAATAAAATAAATCAAAAGCCTCTTCGTCTTCAAGATTGTTAAAAATATGATATTCAATTTTACAATTTTTTAAAATATTCACTTCTTTAAAAAGTTCACTTATTTGTTTATATATTTCTTTATCTTTTTTTCCAAATATATTTAATCTTGAAATATTAAGATTATATTTAAAAAATATAGTAATTAAAACTTCTATTGTTTCTAAAAAAGGTGTATGCAAAGAAATATTGCTGTTTTTAAAAGCTGAACCTATATCTTTTAAAATATTAATCGCTACAAATGAAGAAACTTTTTCTTCTGTACAAAATAAAAAAGATTGTTCATTATTTTTAAATATATCAATTCGTAAACCATGTCTCATATAAAAAACTCCTTATATCATATTTTATTAATTATAGTTTTAAAACAAAAAAACGAGGAATTAAATCCTCATTTTCTTTTTTGCACATTAATTATTCTTCATCTTCATTATAATCATTATCATCTTCGTGATAATAACTATTTAATTCATCAGCACAAGCACTACAACAACATAGCCCGTCAATAGATTCTTCGGAGTCACATTCATTTTCCCACATATCATCGCCGCAATTAGCACAAGTTCCTAAATATCTACCATATTCAACATGATATCTCGAAAAACCTTGTTCTGGGTCGTCTAATGATTCTGATACGCCATTATATTTTAATTTTGTATCTTCAACGAATTTTAAAGGATATTTCATTACTTTATCTCTTAAATCTGAAGATTCTAAAAATTGTAAGAAAATACCTACTTCTCTAATGGAATCTGCGATTTCGTCTTCTATCTCATAAAGTTCTTCATCGCTTACTTTTCTATCAAAGTACATAGCATAATGTTCTTCTTTTCCAAAAGTTCTTCTAATTGAATCTTTTACAAGATAATCTAAAACCGCTTTTCTATTCCACATCGCAAGTAAAAAATAAACATCATGACCAGCAACATTGCCATAACCATCATAATGGTTGTCACTTAAAACAGTTCCATTTGGACACAAAAGATTAATCTTTTCGCCACCTAAGATATTATAACCAGTATCTGAATTAATCCATGAAAAGCATCCCATAATTAAATCTCCTCTCCATCAGAACATTCAGTTAAACCAGAATGAAGGTCATAAAGAATATTATCATATCTTTGATGCTCGCTACCTTCAGAACTTAACCAACAAGTTTTATAAAAACTAATAGCTTCTTTTCTTGTTTTAAATTCTCTTACTTGTCCATAACAAGTTACTTTAACTGGTTGATTATTAAATTCATCTTGTTTTAATTCACTAATTAAAAGACGAATTCTTTTTAAAGCGTCACTTACTCTTTCGTCATCAGAAGTTGCATGTTCTTCTACAAAATCTTCTAATGTTTCAATGGCAGTGATAGGACACATACCATTAAATTCATTAACTTCTCTAAAAAGTTTTTTAGAATCAATCATTGTAATTCACATCCCATCTTACGAACTATTTCTTCAACAAGTTCATCATAGCCTTGTGAATCAACTTCATTTAAAATGGTTTCTGTTATTTCTTCTAGCATTTCTGGTGTAGTATCTGGATATTCAAAATTACGATACATAGCATCTTCTACATCTTGAAGCACATGATAGAATTCTGGACCTCTAACTTGTGGAAATTTAGGATTTTTACCATCTAAAGTATCAGTAATAAAATCTTCCATTTTGTAATAATCTTCACCAACAAAAGGTGAATCTTCTAATAATTTTTGTGCAATTTTTCTTGAATTTATTTTTTCATTCATTATAATTTCCTCCTATATTTATAAATTTCAAGTATCTTATATATAGTTTTTATGTAGCATTAAATAAAAAAGATGAGTTTAAGCTCATCTAGTTATAAGTTTTTAATTTTTTTCAATGTTTCTTCGTTGTTATTGTGCTTAATAATATCTTTAAAACCTTCTTTAAGGATAGGTGCTTTATAATTATCTAACATTCTCGATAATACATAATAAGGAACTACTCTTTCTCTATTATGATTTTGTTTAATACAATTTACAAAAGTTGTTTGCATTTCAACAGCATAAATACTAGCATATTGTTCAAAATTTATAAAAATATTTTTCCTACTTTTGCTACTTATTGAACAAGCATCTATAATAATAATTTTTTTATTAGGATTTTTAAAAATTTCTTTATAAACTCTATCATATAAAATATCGAAAACTTCTTTTGAATTACCTTGAATTGATTCATCGCCGTATAATTCTTCTCTAATTTTATCTGAAGAAAAAATTTTCACATTATCAATATTATCTTTAATGTAATTAGCTAAAGTTGTTTTACCAGAAGCCGGAAGTCCCACCATTACTAATATAATATTTTTTGATTTATCCATATTGTATCTCCTTATATTAACTATACTTTTATTATAGTTTTTTGATAAAAGAAAAAGCCGTATAAAACGACTTTTATAAATTATTAATCATCATAGGTATAAGCTTCTACCCAATAAAATTCTAAATGAAGTTCATCTACTAAATTATCTGGAATAAAATCAAAAGCTTCATCTTCTTTAATTTTATCTTTTAAAGTTTGATTAGGTTCTAACCACGCTTTTCTTAAATCGTTATCATTATCAAATGAAATATATAAGAAATTTTCATAGTCATATAACATTTGTGATTCATTCCAATCAATTTTACCTTCATTAGAAATAGGTGTAATTCTTAACGCATCTTGTGATGGACAAAATTTAATTCCACCGATATTATTAATTTGCTCAGATATGATATCTTCTTCTGCTAAGTCATCATAATTAGCGAAATCTTTGATTAATAATTGCTCAATTTCTGGTGTTATTTTTAAATACACACCACTAAAACAAAAATCCATACTATTACCTCCTAAACCATTAAATCTAAATATTTTTGAACAAGTTCTTGTAATTGCTCATACATTTTATCAATTTCTTTAGCATCTTCGACTAATCTTTCAATGCTATCTGGAACACCTTTTTTACCTCTTTCTGGTATCCACATTTCAACATGTTCATCAACATCGAAATTATCGTATGCTTTTGATAAGTCTATTAATAATTCGACAAAAGTAGCGGCTTCAAAAACTAAATTTTCACCAGCAGGAGACCATGTTTCTAAGCAATAACCATACTCAGAATGTTCTAAGTTCCAACCTAATTTTTCAAATTGTTTTTCGAAAAATTCATCTCTTGAACAATCTAAATATACATTTAAACATTCATATCCATCAGAATCAACAAAACTATTTGAAGCTTCTGGTGTTTCAATTTTTTGTTTCAAGAATACATCAGTAAAAGATTCTTTTTCATATCCTGCTAAATAATCACTAGAATCATTGAAATAAAAATGATAATTATTGTATCCAATTTTTAAAACATCTTCTACTGTTTTAGATTTAAACAATCTAACATTAGTTCCAGTTTCGATAGCAGTTTGAAGTCTCCATAAAGGCACTTCAGATTCAATAGCTTGAAAGCAAGTAATTGCATCAATTTTGTTTTCTTTTAGAAAATTTAAAATTTTTTCTCTCATATAATTTCCTCCTAATTTTAAATATAAATTTTCTACATAATATATAGTTTTAAAATTAAAAAAGAGTGTTAAAACACTCCTTTAAAAAATTATTGTTCATTATTAGTTTGATTCTTAATTTTTGGAATCTTAACTAATGAACTAGCCAACTTTCTTTCAATTATATCACTATGTTCTAATTGAACATAAACGTAGCGTTTATCGAATTTTACGATTTTACCATAGCTCATTGAAGCATGATTAAAGTGGCGATAAATATAACAAACATTATCATTTTTTCTTAATTTTAAGCCTCTTGCATCATTCATATTTTTTTCCTCCTCTATTAAATTTAAATTTTATATATTTTATATAGTTTTTTTAACAAATAAAAAAAGGGATTAAATCCCTTAATTTAACATCTTGCTTATATATTGGTGAAGATGTAAGCTCTCGGCTAAAGCTGACAAAATATTACACGCAGTTTAAATTAGAATAGAGTTTCTTAATTACTTTCTATAGATTTTTTGCCGATATTATAACCATTTTATTCAGTTCTAACAGGTGCTGCTAAATTTTCTTCATCTAAATTTTCAGTTTCTGTTACTTCTTCATCTAGTGGTGCTTCATCTAATACAATTTCATTAAAAACAAATTGTCCTTTTTTAACGATAGATTGACTACAACCATTTAAATATAAAGCATCATATAACTTATATTCATTTTCTGTAAATGAAGGAACATAATCTTCAATAGGTAAAGCATCTTTTGTTGCTAATTTTAATTCAGATTCAAAGTTAGTTAATTCAAATAACTTATTAAAATGATTACCTACAAGAGCTGTTACTTTTAATAATCCTTCTGTCATTAAAGGAATTATATTATGTTGTAACTCATGAAGAAAATGTCTTACCTCCGGGCTTTTCTTTAACCCTAAAAGTGTTTTAATTTTTGCTTCTAAATTATTTAAAGCAGCAACTTCCTTAGATTTTAATGTTTCATATTCATCTTCAAATTCAGAATAAGAAACTTTCTTTAAATTATTTGTTACTAAATACTCATCAAAAGCATAATCTGGAATTACTCTTTCATTAATTTGCATTGTTTTGAAATTAATTTCATGCAAAGTTCGTTGATTACACTTTTCATCATCATTTAAAACAACAAATAAATTCTTTTTACCACGAAAAATAGTCTTAATCACGATATTCACTCCTTATAAAATTTTATTAATTATATAAATTATAGTTTTAGAAAAATAAAAACTTTAAAAATAAAAAAAGCCAAGATTTCTCTTAGCTTATACATATTCCCATGATGTTCTTTGATATGAATCTGACATTTCAATAATTTTATTATTTCTATCAAAAACGATAGTAATACCTTCAAAATCTCTTTTGTTTTTCTTGCCTTCATCTCCAAAATAAGTTTTATAAATTCTTACATATTCATTATTTCTGTTATAACCATCTTGACAATTAAATTCATACATAATCGAATCGACTTGTTCAACAGACATACCTCGTCTTAACATATCTGTAAATTTTCTAAATCTCCATGCTTTATCTTTATATCCTGTGATAATTTTATATGGAATTAGAATATTAACTATTGGTATTATAAAAAGCACAATAAATGCAATAATTGCTAAAAAAATTCTTAAACCTAATCTTCTTTTTATTTGAGCTTTAGGATATGTTTTTCTAGGAATTCTTTGTTCATAATTATTGGTATTGGTGTTATTAGTTTCTTTTCTGTGTCCTATAAAAGTCTCTTTATTATTTCTACTCATTTTTGTATCCTCTCTATCTGTTAATTTTTTTGAAAACATATAATCTAATCCTGAAAAACACGAAAGCGTACAAAACTTAATTAATCCAAATATAAAAGATATAAATCTATTTCTTGTTTTTTTAACTGTATTATAAGCTATTATATTTAAAATTATTTCAAAAATAGAATACACAATTATTAAAGTGTAAACAATTATAATGTTTCTCAAATTAACCTCATAATCTGGTATTTTAATTGTTTTTATAAAAGCTTTTACGATTTCATTTTCTATGAATGAATCAAACGATTTGTTAATATATCTAAAGAGCAATGTAAAAATAATCACAATAATCGTAAATTTAACGCACGATAATATAGTTGCTTTTTTAAGTTTTATTAATTCATAATTCATACTACTCTCTCCTGTATAACAAAACCGAAACATTTCAAGTAATTATATCACGCAAAAATTCATTTGTAAAATAAAAAAACCTCAAAGTTGAGGTTTAATCATTAAATATTTCATCTATACTTGTTAAAATTTTATCAACAACACCATATTCTAATTGTTCTTCTGCAGACATATACCATTCTTTAGTCTTATTTTTTGCAAAAGTTTTAGAATCAATTTTTGTTTTAGACAAAGTATCTTTTTCAAAAATAGTATTAATACGTTTGTATTCTTTCATTTGAGCTTGTGTTTGTTCGAATGTTCCTTGTGTTCCACCACTTCCAGAGTGATATAAAGCAGTTGAACGTTTTAAACAAAAACGCTTATGACCACTAATTAAAATTTGGAAACCAGCAGACATCGCATTACCCATATTATAAGTATAAATTGGTGTTTTTGATAATTCCATAATATCGATTAAATTAAATGTAGAATCAACTCTGCCACCATGAGTAAAGATTAAAAGTTTGATAGGTTTTCTCTTTTCAACTGGTACATCTTTATCTTCTAAATTATATCTCATAATATATTTTGAAATATCTAATAAAGATTCATCGATTTCAAAATCAATCCATAAAACTCTTTCATCTAAATTTTTATAAAATTCTCTTAAATTTGGGTCTGGCAATCTTAAATTTTCAACACTTTCTGGTAAATTAATTAAAATTGGATTTTCCATATAATTCTCCTTCTAAAATTATTTTTATTTGATTATTTATATTATAGGTTTTTAATTTTTGAAAAACGATTATTTAAATAAAAAACTATCAAAAAAATGATAGTTTTTTTGAATGTGCCGAATTATTCATCTTTCTTAAGAACTTCAAGCTTAAAAACTTCACTATTTTTGCCGGCAAAGAAACATACAGTACCAAAACCAACAAAATTAATAATATTAAAGCAAACACTTACTGTTTTATTTAATGTAAATACACCAGCAACATCTAAGAAACCAAATACTAAATTTACAATAGCAAAAACTGTAAACGCACATAATAATACTAATGAAACAATAAATTTCTTTTTACTATCCATCATTACACCTCCTTATTAATTAATCTTATCAGCTAAAGATGCTGTTGCACTTCGTTCAACTTTTGTTAAATTAATATATGCAAATAGTGAATTTCCAGCTAATGAATCAACCATTCTTTCGATACCTCTTGATTCTTCAAAAGATTTCTTATCTCTTTGAACAGTATCTCCATCAAACCAAACTTGAGAACCTTCGGCACATCTTGCAATTATTAATTGAATATGTTCTTTTGTAAGGTTTTCTGATTCACTACATAAGATTAATGTATTTTCTAAGTTGCGTCCCCTTAAAAATTGTAATGGTTCTACAACAAGTTGACCTAATTCTAACATTTTAGTAACCGCTCTATTACCACCAGCGTGGTCAATAAATGGTCCTAAAAATGGTAATAATTTATCATTTACCTCGCCCGGTAAAGCACCCAAATCTTTTGTATCTTTGACATCAACATTATTTCTAATCCAAACAATCTTATCGAATTTTTTATCTTTTAAAGCTTGTAAACCAGCAGTAATTAACATTATAGTATTATGAGTAACTATATAATCATTCATTAAAAATAAATGTTCTTCATTATCAACATAAATACAAGTCATTTCTTCTTGATAATCTAATTTTTTAATATCTTTTATAGATAAATAGTTACATTGACTTTTTTGACGAACTTTTTTAGATTCGATACATCTATCTTTTTTACGTTTTAAACGAAATAAATTTTCTTTGTTATTAACATTCGTCCTTATGCCGATTCTATAACAATAATGAGAGTTATCAGATTTTAATCTAGTATCTACACTATAATTTGCACATAAACCTAAACTAAAACATAACTCTAAAATATCATCTACTAAGTCCTTGCTTGTTGTATGATATGAAATTCTTCCCTTTTCATAACTAACAGTTCCATCGGTATCTAATAAACCTTGTAGTAATGCGTATCTTTGTTCAACACTTCCATATAAATATTGTTTTGGTATTCTCTTTTCATGTGATTTACCAATAACTTCTGGCAAATTTTTGAACACTTCTTTAGTATGAAAATTAATTTTAATTCCATTTCGTTTTTCTAACGGTAATCTAAATACATGATTATAATTATGAATGGAATTTCTTATTACTTCTGGTGAACCTAATAAATCGGCTACCATTTGAACTTGTTCTCCATCATTTGAAGATAATGTTAATGTTTGTTCGGCAGTACAACCATTACCGATAAAACTACCGACAACATAAGGGTCAACTTCAAATTCTTTATAAGAATATTCAACAGGCTTAACAATAGGTAATTGAAATTTATATTTATTTTGACCTTTTACAGGCTTATAAACTCCTTTTTCAATTAATTGTTTTGTTGTTAATGTATTTGCTACTTTTTTACCATGATTCATTGTATAAACTGTCCAAAGATGGTCTTCAGAACATAAAGCTTTTCTTGAATCAAAAACGAACGAAAGTTCGAAAACATCTTTCCTACCTTGTGGAAAAACTCCTAAAACTTTAGTAGGTTTTCCGTTTGCGTCAAAAACGTAATCTCCAACCTTTAATTCGCCTATAGTTTTATTGCCAGTAGGTGTTGGAATAATGGTATTATTAGGAATAGCTTTTCCACTTCCCCAAGAACCAGTAATTAATTTAACATTAGAATCGTTATCTACAAGCATATCAAACGCACATTTTTGTTCAGGATTTCTAGGATTAATAACCTTAACTTTACCATTTTCACTGGTTGATTTAAACGCAGCATGACAAATATCAACAATTTTGCCGTTTTTCATCTTATAATAAGCAGTTGCAGTATCACTAGAATCACAAATAATAAGATATTCGTTTTCTCTTAATTCTATTGGACATGTACTTCTATCCATAAAAAAGTCTGCAAGTTCTGCATCAGTTGGATACCATTTAGTCCATCCTTGATATTTTTGATTGAAATGATTTCGTGTTTTTAAATTTTCCAAAAGCGTATCTCCTTACATTTATTTTACTTATAATAAGTAATTGTAACTTCTAACTATATTATAGTTTTTGAGTTGGCTAAAACGTTAAATTTAAAAAAATACTTATATAAAACAGAAAAAGCCCCAAAAAGTGGAGCTTTTCTTCTTTGTTTTTGTTATTTAATTTTTTTTGAATCGTTTTTTTATTTATTTAATAAATAGGAGGGAAAGGAATGAGGAGGGAGTAAGATTTTTGAGGAGTAATTTTATCTTACACTAATATTATAGTTTTTTTATTGTTAAAATCGTGATTTTTAGAAAAAAAAGTTAAAAAATTTTTAAAAATAAAAAATAGGAATTTCTTCCTATTTATTTAGAATTATTTATAACAAAGTAAATTACCTAAATTGATTGCGTTATCATAGCAAATAAGTCTAATTTCATCATTTTCATTTATAGGTTTAGAAACTTCAAAAACTAATGCTGCATCACCAAAATCCATAAATTCTGAATTATTTAGACGTTTATTTGCTTTAACATCATAATGAACAATTTCAAAATTTCCACGATGTCTATTTCTATCAACTAACATTTGTAATTCCATATTAAGCTTGGAATATAAAACATGAGCTAATTCATCTTTCTTGGTATCAATTAAATTAAAAATAATATCCCAATAGATATCACAAATCGCATCATTATCATCAAAAAGCTTAATGAATCTATTTTGGAAATATTTTTTATTTTCTTTAAAATAATCTGAAACCATTTTGATTTCTTCTTCTGAAATATTATCATCGCTTGAATGTCTTTCAAATGAATCTTCCATATCTGCAATGATATCATATCTTTCTAATAATGCTTCATCATAATCAATTTGTAATTCATATCCTTGTTCTTTTAATAATTCTCTTGCTTGTTTTAAATTAATTTTTTGCATATTTTTTCCTCCTAAATGCTTTCTTTTTTTAATTTTCTAAATAACCAGTTAATTCGTAACCTTGACTTCTTGCTATTTCTAAAAAATGATTATAGATTTCTTCATAGTGAGAATCTAATTCTTTTTTATTTATAGCTTTGCCTAACCATAAATAAGCAATTAAAACGAGTGAACCATCAAAAAATTCTGCATGGCATTCTATTGTCTTAATTTTACGAGTTCCCTTGTAAGAAATAATTAAATCATCAATTTCTGTAACTTGCATTTTACACTTCCTCCTATATTTATTAATAATTTAATGTATGTTATATATAGTTTTAAATAAAAGAAAAAAAGAAGCGTTTCCACTTCTTTATTCAACGATTTCAATACGAGATTCGAAATCTTCAAGCATTGCATCAATATCTTTAGCAATATCGAAATCAGAATATTCATCGAAATCAAAACCATATTTTTTACAATATTGGATAATTTCTTCACTTTCTTCTAATTCTGAATCATTTCCGAAAGCGGATTTTGTCTTCAAATTAACGAAATTACCATAAGATGGAGTATATGCACGAAGTCTTTTACCATCAAAATAAACAACTGCATTAATTGGATATTCCCAATCACCACCATAATAAACTGGTAAATAAGGAATCTTTTTAATAGGCGATAATTTAATTGCTTTTAAATAATTACAATCTTCATCAGCTACCGAAAATTCACCATTCCAACCAACATAGAAATTTTCTATATCAGCAAATTTAATATCCTTATATATTGAATCTTGCCAACCTATTTTTTTAAGTTTTTGTGCCAATTCTTTTTTAGTGATAAGTTTAGAAATTTTTCTACCACCAATTTTAAGTTTTACATCGTTATTAATAAAAATTTCTTTCATAATTCTTCACTCCTAAATATAATAACTTTGATATGATTTATATATAGTTTTGAAGAATTTATAAAAAATAAAAGGATTGTTAATCCAACAATCCTTCAACTTGATTATAAGTTAATGTAGATGCTATAAGTAAATATTCTTTAATTTCTTTAAATCTAAAATATTTAACATTTAAATCAGTACCCTTAAATCTTACTCTATCCAAAGCATCTAAATCTTTAAAGATTTTATATAATTTGATAACATTTTTATCATTAAAATATGTATCTAAAATTTTAATACTTCTTTCATCATCAATAGAGTGAAATCTTATAATATAATGTGCAATTTTTAACTCTTCTTCTGTTAATCCTAAATTAGGTAATCTATGTTTTTTAATATATTTAACAGATTCTTCACCATGATTATCATCAACATAATCATTAGTTCTGCCAATATCATGATAAATAGAACAATATGCTAAAATTTTTTGTTCTTGTTCTGTTAATTTTAAATCATCTGCTGTCATAATAGAATAAAATAATACTCTTGCAGAATGCAATAATGTATGAGCAGAAGTATTTGAAGATGAAAAACCTAATCTTTTTAATTTTTTAAAAACATCTTTATATTCTAAATAAGAACTAGCATGTTTAATTGCTATATTTTTAACAATCTCTAATGAAGTAGGTCTAAAATCTATTATTTTAATAGCATAAACATCTTCTGGTAAAATAATTAACTCTTTTTCACCTCTGCTATCTATTCTAGTTAAAATATTTTTAGAATTAACCTTAGCTTTATAAACACAATCTGGTGTTTGTCTCATTAAAGCGAATTTAATAGCTATATTTTTATTGGTTGTCCAAGAATAAACATTATCAAGACTAGGACTATATTCACCGTGACCACGATATATAGTAACTTCTTTTTCTGGTTTTTCTTTATTATTGTTAATTTCTTTTATTCTTAATAAAATGTTTCTATCAATTAAATTACAATTATAGTCAATTTTAGAATATAAATCTTCAAAAACTTCAATTAATTTATCATCATCTATATCTTTTGCTCTAAAATTAAAATCCATCATATAAAATATATCAGGAACAGCTAAATAGAAATGTGACCAGTTTTGATTTTCTATATTCTTCTTTTGCTCTTTAGTCCCGAGTTCAATCATTTTAGAAATTGAATATGATGAATCAACACAAAATTGAAAATCAACTAATTGTCTTGAAAATTTAGGAATAGTTAAAGGAATATATAAACCAATTTTAAAGTCAATATAAAACAAATAATTAACTAATTTTGATTTAGCATTATCATTAATATAAAAAGAATCTTTGATATTAGCAGTTTTTAAAACTTCTAACCATTCCTTATATGAAATTGTTTTATCTGAATTTTCATCAAATTCTTTATGAGTAACTTTTGTTACACTCTTAATTGCACCATGACAATCAAATAATAAACTCTCTAAATGATTCATATATACCACCTTTCATTATTTTAGCATTTCTAATAATTATTATCAATAATATAAGATTATTTGATTTTTATTAATTCACTAATTTCATCATCGGGTACATAACATTTTATTTCAGAATGTTTTATTGTTCTCATATTACTATAGCTTCTACAACCTTGCTTTGCAATAAATTGGAAACAACCTCTATATTCATATTCTTTAATATCCATGTTATATATTGCATCGTGTTCTTCTATTCTATAAACTGAACCATCTTTTAATCGTACATGAACTTCTTTATGATTATGAAAATTGATACATGGTGCTGATAACTCATAACAAGCTATCGCCAATAATGGACAAAAAGTTTTAACATCTCGTTTAAAAAATATTCTTCCTTTTGTAACATCACAATAACAAGTTTGAAAATCATTATTTAATCTAATATGTGGACAGTTTAAGCACTTATGATTTAAAGCTTCTTTAATAATACTTTCATTAAACATTTTAACACCTCTTAAAATTCTTCTTCATCTAAAATAAATTTTTGACCTTCTTCTAAGAAATCTAACATCTTATAGAAAAGGCTTAATTGTTCTTTACTAATTCTTGCAGTTTCATTATGATTAATGAACTTGATATACCAAAAAACACTTCTTTCACTTTTTTCTAGGATTACTTCAATTAATTTTTCATCTTTTCGAGATTTTATAAAATGAATACAAGTTTCATTTGAATTTTCGTAATCTAAATCCCAACCCCAACTTCTTAATTCCATTTTAAGATGTTCTAATTCTGATGGATATTTAGGAAAAGCACTATAAGTTTTGTAATCACTATTTTCTGTTTGTTTTGCAATTTCAAACTTTACGGTTCTAATATCATAACCTCTTTTTTGAAGTTCATCAAACAAAGAATGATTTTCTGGTTCAATTTTTCTATTTAAAAAATGATAGAATAATAAATTTATATCCCAACGTCCAGTAGAACCTAAAGGAACACAACCTTCTATATCATTTAAATTTTTATTAAAATGTAATTTTAGACGATTATCTTGTTTCATAATTTACATCTCCTTATAAATAATTACACTAATATTATAGTTTTATCGTGAGCTAAAAAATGGATTCTTAAGAAAAAAATAAAAAATATTAAGACATAAAAATCTTAATATTTTACTTGATATTAACAGAATCTATTTCTATAATTTTATATTTTCCGAAAATAAATTCACGGTCTAAGTTATATAACTTTTTAACGGCTTCTTCATCTTCTTTTGTTTTACAGCTTCCTTGTAATTCTTTAATCATTTCATTAAATTTTCTAAAAGCCGCGTTTACACTTTTTTCAGATTCGTATAAACTTCTAAACCAAACACCATAAGGAGTTTTGAATGGTGCAACCACTTCATTGGTATTTATATTTAAAATAGCATATGTTGTTTTATTGAATTTTAACATTGTTTATCGCCCTAATTTATCTTAAGAAATGAATTTTTATCAACATGTTCTTTATCTTCTTTAGATAAATAATTATAAAATGTATTTCTATAAAATTTACAATAGGAATTAAATTTTTCAAAAAAATCTAAAATCATTTTATCATAATAAGTTGGATTTCCAGCTTTAAAAACAAAATACTTTAATGTATCAAAAACTTGATTAAATTTTAACAAAGACATAAAGAATACTTGTTCTGTTCCTCTATCTTTAAACACATTAATTTCATTTGCTTTTGTTATAAATTTCTCAAAAACTTCAATCATTCTTCTTATAAAACATCTAAGTAGATTGATATTTCTACCACATTCATGAGAAAACATAAAAGGCTTATCATAATATTCTAAATTTTTAGTCCAAGTTAAAAGAATTGAAATAGTTCCATTTTTAGCAGCTTCACATACTGTTTTTAAATCTAAAACAAAACTTAATTCAGTTTCTATTTTTTTCTCTTGAATCATTTTGTCTATTATAGATTCTTTATTAGTAACAGATTTATCATAATTAGGTGCTTTTGCCGTTGTGTTATAATTATCCATAAAATACCTCCTAGATGATGAAGCAAACCAGCCAAGTAAGAACTATTTGAATTAAATGTATAGATTGGTCTGCTATTAAATTTAATTTACCTAAATTAGCTTTTAAATGGTCAACAACAAAATGAATAATTAAGTTTATAGGTAGTAACCACCAAATAAAACAATTATTAATCATTGTTGGAATCATTATCATAAACGCCCAACTAAAAGAGTGCATAAATAATGCCATTAAATAATCATATTTATATTTTTTATCTGGTGCATTTTCTTCCCAGAATTGTTTTTGTTTTAACTTACCTAATGTAGGTGCTTGCAAAAAGTAATCATCTACAATATGCAAAAATATCATAAAGAATAAATTTAACATATAATTACCTCTTATTTTTTAAAAATTTCTTCATAGCCTCTTATAGTCATTTCTCTTAAATCATCATGAGTAACTTTAAAATTTCTATCTTTATTATTAAGAATTAATTCAAGAGGCTCTGATTTAATAATCGCTTTAACAAAATTTTGATATAAAGAAGGAAAAGCTGACATTTCTTCTACTGTTATTAATTTTCGTCCGAATATATCAATAATTTCTTTTGAATTTTCTAACAAATTTTTAGTTTTAACAAATGATATAGAAGAATTCTTTTCAATAGCTGTAAAAAAATTATTACCAGAATAATTATATTTTCTATCACAAATTACAACTAATTGGATATCTTTAATTTTGTATTTTTTCATTTGCATCACCATCTCATTAATCTAAATAATGTTTAGGATAACCATCAATAGGAAATACTTCATTAATTTTATTTAATGCTTCAATTTGTTCTTTGGTCATTTTAGGATGTCCAAAAATTAATAAATCACCTAGCATATTATGAAGCAAGATGAATCCGTGTCGTTCTAAATATTCACCATTTAAAACTATCATACAAGAATATTTTTCTTTTTCTAGTTCATCCATATCTTTATCAAAGTCACCGAAACGTTCTTTAACCATTTGCTCAAATTTAATCGCCCATTCTGGATAATATTTTCTACAAGTTTGAATAACTGTTTGACCATGACTACATTCACTAGATAAAACTGCTCTACCATCGTGAAAAACCACAAAAGATGGAGCAAAATAATGTTCTGATTTAATTTTTTCTAAGTCTAATTTTAATAATTCATCGAACATGATTAAACCTCCTATATTTTTTATTTATGTGGGTTATACGTATAAGAATCACCAATTTCATAAGAATCGTAAACAGATTTGCTTACTTTCATCATTCCATATTTTTCTAAAACCAAATAATAATATGTAATTTCTTGTGATGATAAAGGCTTTGATGCTATTACTGTTTCTATTTTTTTATCTATTATTTTATCACTCGTTGAATGTTTAAGTTCAGATTCATATTTACAAAAACTAAAAACATAAATTTCACCAATTTCATATTTATTATAATCTTCTTCAGAAACTTCTATTTGACCATAATAATCCATAATGAAATAATATTTAGTTCTTTCAAAAAACAATTTTTTTTCTGTTTCAGCTTTCTTGTCTACAATTCTTCTTTGAATCACGGTATAACAAGTATAAATTTCTCCTTCATGTTTGCTAATTTCATTAAATTCGTAGCCAACCCATATAGAGCAAGAAAAAAGCATTAAACCAGCTATTATAAAAGTGATAATACCTGCCCAATCACCCTTGGTCAATTTTTCTTTTTTTGGTTTTGATTCTTCATTAAAACACATAAAAAATCACCTCTTTTGAATAATTTAGTCAAAAATAATATCTTCAAATTCATAAATTGTGTATTCATTATCTTTAGAATACTCTATTGGACCATAACCATAATCGGAATAACAAGTTGTTTCTTTATAATCATTCCAATGAATTACAGCAGAACCGAATGAACGTTTTATGTTTTTGTAAAGAATTTTAGCTTTTTCTTCTGTGTCACAATGAATACACATTTTTTTAGAATAAGAATTGTTTTTAAAGTCTGTTATAGTTATTTTTTTAAGATTTTTAAGTGGCGTAAATTCATTAGAGAAATTTTCTTCACATTCATAATGAATGACCACTATAAACCCACCATATTGATTTCTATTTGAAGCAGAAATGCTTAAAACTTTAATATCTTTATTATTTTTATTATTTAACCAATCATTAACTTCTTTCTCTAAATCTTCTTTATAAGAAGCTTCAAATACTCTAATTTTTTGTTTAACCATTATAGCACCTACTTTCTTATTCTATAAAATATACATCATTAATAAAATAACCGGTATCTTTATCTAAAAAAGGAAAATATATTAATCTTTCGAAAGGAGTAATTAAATGTACGTCAACATATAACCCTTCTTCTAATTTTGTTTCTAAAGTATTATACGTTTTATAATTCATATAAAAATGTTCATCATTCAAAAAAACAAATTCAATAGAATTGTTTTCGTAAGTATATTTATCAATTTCGATTGTTCTAATATTAGATGTGCCAACAATGGATACAACAATAAGTAAGAAAACAGAAAAGATTAGTCCTATTAATCCACCTAATGAAAAATAACAAGCGAAATCTTTATTCTTTTTTATATAAAAAACTAATGCGGTTATTAATAAACCAATAGTTATTAAAAATATTAAAATTAACATATTTAATTCCTCTTTATTTCTTTATAATAATTTTCAAGGTCTTTATTTACTTGAATTTGTTCTTCTTTAGTAAAATCTAAAACCTTACATCCATCTATACTGATTCTTTCTTTCCAAACCTTAGAAGAATCTGGTGTATCATCTAATTCAAAAACAATTTGTTCAAAATCATAATAATAGTCATTTGGTTTACCAAGAGTAAAAGTTTGTTCATGAATTTCTTCACAAATCCAACCTAATTTTTCCCAAGCTTCAAAGTCTGGTGTAATTCTGTTATACATATCTCTCATTATATGAACACCTCTTTTACATAAATTCTCATTAATTATTATAGTTTTTTAGTACAGATAAAAAGGTTAATTGATAAAAAATAAAAAAATATTAAGAAATTAATCCTAATATTTTTATGTTATTATTTTCTATTTTTCTTTTTAGAAAGTTTTGTCATTTTTCTTCTTGATTTTTTTCTTATTGATTCATTTTCAATATGATTTTTAAAATCTTTAGTCATTAAAACTCTGTTAGCCATATTTTCTCCTTTAATCTTTTAATTTATGAGGATATTTATAATCCGGATAATATTTTAAATATCTTCTATTTCTTCATTTTCACCTAAGTCATAAGGGAATGGTAATTTATAAATATCAGCTCTTTCTAATAAATCATTTAGACCTATTAAACATTGAGAAAGATTATAATTAAAATTTAAATTAGAATCTATATACCATACATAACCGCACGAAACATAACCATCTGCTTTTAAATCTTCTTCAATATCATGAATTATTTCTTCTTGGCATTTTTGAATTCTTTCCATAATTGAATTCATAACAAATTTAGAATTATAACCATGTCCTATAATTACAGTTCTAATACCATTTGTATATTCTAAAATTAGTAATTTATTTTCTGTTGCTGTTATATGATTAGTCATAAAAATCTCCTTTAATCTTTTTCAACATTATTAACAATAGGAATAATTTTATTTAAACGATTATAGTCTTCATCAGAACATTGAAATAATAATGAATAAGTTTTTGTTCGAACTGGTGAAATGCCATTGACAACCATATAAACTCTTGTTCTTGATTTTGATTTAGTGATTATTTCATGAACAACTTTTGCATCAGTGTTTTCTTTTTCTAAATTTTTAATTATTTTAATTAATTCTTCTTTACTTAAAGATTCTAAATTTTCAGTATTAATTATTTTTTGCATAATAAATCTCCATTTTCATAAATATTACCAACTACTTCAACACCATATTTTTTAATCCAAAATAGCATTTCTGATTTTAACTCTTGTGTTCCAAAATCAACATAATAACCATGAGCTTCATTAGTTGACCACTTATATTCTTTTGTTCCAAATTTAATTTCAGCAAATAAAGTTTCATATTCAACATCAATACGAATTATATCACCAACGAATATTTCTTTACCATTTTTATCTTTAAGACCAGTTGATTGCATAATTTCTATTTCATCAAAACCGCCATATAAATCCTTATGACCAACAAAAGTTTTATGTATTAAATCAAGTCCTAAAATAGCAAACATTTTCTTTTGAACTTTATGCCAAGCTCTAAAATTAAGTGTTGTATATTCCATATTTAACTCCTTTTAACTTTTTAAAATTTTAGATAGAATTTTGTTCATTTCTTATGATTCTTCTACACATATTAAGCATAGAAACGAATTCTTTTTCAGTTAATACTGTTTCAGAAATTTTATTTTTACCAATAGAGTGAGTGTAAACTGCATCTCCACTAGCTAAAATAGCTTTTCTAAAACTAGAGTTTTTACACATTTCTGTATAAGCTCTTTTCAATAATTCTTGGTAGTCTTCACTATCTCTTTTATATTCTTTACCTTGCCAATATAAAGTTTGAGTTTGCCACCATTTCTTGTGTTTACCTTTATATTTAGCTTTTATTCCAATTAAAGAACATACATGTTTTTGCATTTCTATATCTTTAAATTTCAATGATTGTAAAAATCCTTCCATTGATGCACAAACAACTCCATCTATAACAAATTCATGAGCTGAAAAGTTAGATAAAGCATTTGAAGGATAACTATTATAAGAACCTACATCCATTATTAGACACACTCCTTAAATTTATTTTCTATAACTTCGATAATATTGCCTGCTTCTAAATAACATAATGTATCGTAGATAATTTTCACCATAAATACATAAGGTGTATAATTAACTAATTCAACATTCCAATATTGAACTCTTTTTGCAAAAATAATTTCAGCAATTTCACCAGAACATATAGCTTCAAATCTATACATATGTTCATCATGTTCAACTAATTTAAAACCGTTAGAAGCAAAGACATTTATAACTGATTCTGAACATTTATACATAAATAATCACCTCTTAAATAAACAATAAAATTATTACAACAACTACTGCTAAAGCAAGAGCGATTCGCATAGCCATAATTTGAGGACAATTTCCTTGTTTGGCTTTTAAAAATTTTTTAAGCATAAGATTACCTCCGAATCTAATATCTACATTAATAATTATAGTTTTTCAGTTAAAGGAAATCGGATTAGTGAAAAAGAAAATAAAAAACTTTATATAAAAACAAAAAAAGAACCTCTCATAGAAAAAGGAAGAGATTCTTTTTTGGGAATTGTTTTTTTGAGTTGGGAATAGGAAGGAATGAAAACCAACTCAGAATCGAATTTATTTATTTAATAATTAGGAGGGAAAACTTTGTAAGTTTTTAAATCTTACACTTATATTATAGGTTTTTTATCATAAAAAAATGGGATTTTAAAAAACTTTTTTAAAAATTTTTATAATCCTCATTCGTTTCATTATCTTTTTGATATTTTTCTGCTTCACTACATATCATTTTACAAAATATTACAGGTATCGACCCATAAAATATTAAACTTAACAGCACAAATATCATCCTAAAAGCTTCCACATTTTCACCTCTTTCTTAAAAATCTTGTAAATATACACTTAATGCAATCACATATTTTAAATGATGGTCATAGCTTTCAAATGCTAATTTATCTTTTTCAACATATTGTTGCTTTTGTTTTAATAAAAAATAATATAAATTATAAACACTTAACAAAGATATTAATTTTTCATCATCAGATTTTTTGTCATGTTCTAAAAAATTAGCAATATGTTTAGTAAAACCAGTTAATTCATCATCGTCTTTTAAACTATTTGCATAAATTATTTCTTCTTTATGAATTCGATAATTTGTTTTAAATAATTTATCTAAAACGTTATATAAATAACCATTTTTGATTGCTAAAAAATTAAAAAGTTTATCAATTTCTTCATGATTGCACATCATCAAAAAAGAAACAATATTTAAAATTTGTCTATTTTTGCTATGGTTAAAAATACTTATACTTTGTTCAATAAGTTTATTTTCAAATGTATAACAAATTGCACATGCTAAATCATCTATATTTTTATCGTTTAAAAAATATAATTTATCAGCTTTAAAAACTAACATTTCTTGTTTTGTTGTTGGATTATATATAAACATAATAACACTCCTTTTATTATCTTAAGATTTTAATTTATCTTTTTAAATTATAGTTTTTAATTTTTTAAAAATGTTTGTACATAAGTTAAAAAGCTAACTTATAAGTTTTTAGAATAGAAGTTACGAAGGCACTTTAGATATATCTATACAAGGATAACATAAAATAGCAATGGAAAACGGACAGTTTTCATTAAAATTATTGATTTCCAAATTTTTAGAAACCATTTGTTCATTATTATTTAAAATTGATTGTTTACTGTCTTCCTTTAAATTTGAAATACAGTATAAAAAATCTATACATTCTTGCTTATATTTAGCTATTGTAGATTTAGCAATTCCAGACATTTCTTCCATTTCTCTTAAGGATAATTTTTTAATATCTACGCCTTTATTTTTTTGCATAGTTAAAAAAGCTAAAACTTCATCTTTTTTAGACTTTCTACCACCTAAGCCTTTAATAGATTTCAAATGTTCTGCTCTGGTTTTATAATTTCTTTTTACTGGTTTTGCTGTTAATCCACATCGTTTATTCATGATTGTTCCTTTAAAATTTAATAATTCAGTTTTATTATTTTTAAAAGAAGTTAAAATTGATGCTATATCTTTATTTTTAATTTTTGATGTATCTCTATTATTATAATAATCTTTTAATTCGTTTAAATTTTTAGAAAGTTCATCTTCTTCTACACCGCATTTAACAGCACACGCAGCAAGACCTAATAAAGCATAATAACGTTTGCCTTCTTCAACCATCTTACATTTTTTGAACCAACCATTATATAGATTTTTATTCATACGACTATAAATTTTATCACCATATTTAAAATATCTTTTTACTGGTTTTTCCTCAAACGTGTCATATGAATTATTTTTTATTTTTTCAAAAGTATCTAATGTTTCTTTATCTAAATAATCTTTTACATCATTAATTATTTCATTTAAATCAAATGAATCATTTAATTTCCATGCTCTAACGATATCTTTTTTTGCTTCTTCTAAAGAATTTGCCATTTCTCCTAATTTAGTGGTTGATGAAATACATCTTATTTTTTGGTCTAAAGCTAAAGCATCTATTACTTTTTTACCAAATAATAATTGATTAATTTTTGAACAGATAGCGTCTTTTACGCTTGCTAAAAATACTTGTAAAGAAGCTTTTTTATAAACATTAATAGGATTTTTAAGTCTATAAATCAAATGAACACCAGTACCAGAATTAACTAAAATTGTTGGTTTTAAAATTTTTTCTTCTTCAAACATATTATTTAATTTCATTAATTGTTTAGCAGTATAAACTTTATCTAAATCGATATCAAAATTTAAAAAATAAGTTAAGCCTTTTTTACCACCTAAACCAAAATGAAGATTAGTTGAAAGCAAAACATCATTATAACCTTCTATATCAATATCATATATATTATCTTGCGTTAAAATTAATTTTTCTCTATAAGTTGCAAATTCGCCATTTTTATTCTTATATCGTGATTTAGATGGTGAATACATAAAGATTTGACCATTTGCTTTATTACTATTAAGTTCGTTATCTAACATCATTAAATCTTTATTAATAGCTTCGATAAAAATCTCTTCTAAAAATTGAAAAGTTGAAAGTTCAGAGTGAAGATAATAGGCATTCAAAAAATCATTTTTAGCATTATATTCATTTTTTAAAATTTCATTTGATACTTCTTTTTTTATTTGAGTTTTTTCAGTGTTATACGCCATATTATCACCTCGACTTTCCACCTATACTTATAGTTTTTTAATCTTAAAAAAAGGTGTTTTAAGATAAAATTTTAAAGTAAGTAATTTAAGAACATATAAAGGTGTTTAAGGAAAATTAAGATAACTTTTAAAATATAATTAACCAAATAATTCTAAGTTTTTAAATTTTTGAAATATCTTAGAGACAACAAGTGAATATTTATGAATTTTTATGAATAAGAAAAAAAGAGGTGTTAAAACCTCTTAAAGTGAATTACAATTTACAAACACTACATCAACTGGCGATAAAACAACACCATGGGAAATGAACCATTTATAAAGTTTAATTAATTCTTCTTTTGAAGCATTCATTTCATCAATTACACACCAATCAGTTAAAATTTCGTAAACATCTTGGTATGTTTTACCATATCTTTTTCCAGATTCATCTTCAATTAATAGTAATTGATTTTTAGGAATTGAAATTCTACCATAAATATTTAAATAACTACATGGTAATGGTGTATTTGTAATTAAATTATCACCGTTTTCGTAAACACTCATATCTCCCATATTAGCACGGTATAACATTGTTTGTAACAACTCAATAACTCTTTCTTGCATCTTCTTTCTCCTAACTGTTAATAAATATTTTACTAATTTTATATAGTTTTAAAATTTTTAAAAATAAAAAAGGAGAATGTTCTCCTCTTTAATCTTCGATTTGATAGAAATCTGTTGATTCTTCACTGATATAAAAGGTGTATGGATTTAAAATTTCAATTTTACTTTTTGGAATTCCTTTTATATAATCATAAAAATCAAGATAATCATCTAAAAATGAAAATTCTATATGATATTCCATTCCCCAAACACCTTTATCTTCAATTTTAGAAGATATTTTTTCAACTCTTTCAGCAATTTTGTTTGCTTTTTCATAATATTTAAAATATTTATCAGCCCAATAATTTTGTTTTTGAGTTTTATAATTTAAATATTTTTTGCGAAGTTTTTCAACAAAACTATCAAGATTTTGGATTTTTAATATCATGTTTTTCCTCCTTAAAAATTAAGTAATCTTAACGAATCTCTGCCAATAGTAGCAATACCAGTATAATAATTAAATCCGCCACGATAATCTTTATCAGATTCTGCTGTTCTAATTAAAATATCATACTTATTTTCCAAATTGATAGGTTTGTTATATCTTTCAATTTCTCTTGAAAAGTAAACATATTTATTTCGTTTCTTGAAAAAGCCAGATATATAATAGTGTCCAACATTGAATTGAACCAACTCCATATCATTTTCATAAGCTACGCCAGTTAAATATGCTTTAATATGTCTAGCAAAATTTTTAGCTTTTTGTGACATATAAGCACCTGCATCCTCAACTACATTATTGTGATATTTGTTTTTTAATACTTCTAATTTCATTATAATTTCCTCCTAAATATAAAAATAAGTATTATGATTTATATATAGTTTCTAAAAAAATAAAAGAGGATTTTTCCTCTTTTACATTCTTCTAATTTCTTTTAATATTTTATTATAACCGATAATTATATCTGCTTGAAGTTGTGCCATTTTATAAATACCATCATTTGTTTCATTCAATGATTTTATAGTCGCAAGTTTTCTTAGCTTATAAATATCATACACATAAACATCTAAATAAATTCCTTCGTTAGAACCATAATTTAATTTAAATATTAAATCACGATATTCTTCATTAAAATATGAAGTTTTCATTTTTGTATTGATAAAATATTCATCAGAAACTAAACAATAATCAATATCATCTGGCATTTTACATTCTTGATTAATAGTATCAATTACAGTTTCAAAAATATTTTTGTGACTTAAAACCTTTAAATCAATTTTTCCAGATGAATTTTCAACAACTTCAATATTATAATCATTTTTCAATTCTTCGAAAGAAATAGATGTATAAAACTCTTCACCATGTTCATTACATAAAAAGAAAATTTCTTGTTTTTTATAATCAAATTCATATGAAATACAAACTCCACCCCAGTTAGAAGCAGTAATTGTTCCGATTTCTAATATTTTTTGATTAACTTCTTCAGATATAACTTTGTTTATAATTTTTATTTTTGTCATAATATTTCCTCCTATATATTTATCTTTTGACATGTATTGTATATAGTTTTAAAAAAACAAAAAGGTTTCAATAAGAAACCTAATTAATGATAATATTCTATTACTTTTAAAACATTATCTTGTACCCATTCAACAGAAACTTTGCTTAAATCAATAGTTTGAGTTGTTGAGTTTTTTAAAACTACTAATGCCTTCAATTTAAACCCCCTTAAAAGAATATGTATGAACCATTACATCGTCAACAACTTCTGGTATTTCTACTTCTATCAAAGCGTGAGATTCATCAGTTGGATAAGCGAAACCATTTAAAACAATAGTTGTTTCATTTTTATAATCTACAAATACTGTTTTATGGTTTAACATAATATCTGATAAATTAAATGGTTCTACACCAAACCAATCTGTTGATTTTTGAATATCCTCATAGAAACAAAAACCTTTTGCATTGTTATATTCGACAACTACATAATCTTTATTATGAACACTTTTAGCTTTCTCAAAAGAATCAAAATATTTATTCATTTGAAGTCCAACAGTTTTCATAAGGTTTAAAAAATCAAACCATTCTTCTGCAGTTCTAATTACAACAGAATTACAATTTGATAAAAACGTAATAAAATTTGAATCATATTGCTTCATTTTAATTCCTCCTAAATTTCATAAATTATTACTGCATTATATATAGTCTTTAAAAAGAAAAAAGTGCTAAATTATATTAGCACTATCAATTTTGCCATTTAGATTTCTTTCTCTATTTTCTTCCATTTTTTCTAATTCTTTAGCATCAGAAACACAACAAAAGATTGCAGCAATCGCATAGAATATTATTCTAATAATCATAATAGCAATAACAAATAATAAAACACGTCCAGTAATTTGAAATATATCGCCGCTAACAAGCCATTGTATAAATTTAGCAATAAATTCCATAATTTTCTTGTATTCTTCGCTTCTTTTTATTTCATTAACAATATTTTCCATAATAATTCCCTCCTATATTTATAAATTAAATTGATATATTTTATATAGTTTTAACGTTTTTAAAAAAATTGAATCAGTAAAAATAACTTATTTTTGTTTATTTTGGAATGAAAAAAGAAGGTAAAACCTTCCTTAATCGTCGTATCTACCATATTTCTTTTTACGGTCATAAACTTTTTTAGATTTAAAAACATGAGATTTAAATCTTATTTGTGCGTCTAAATGTTCTTTATTAGCACATTTTTTAATTTCTGTTTTACCGTTTTTTTCGATTATCATAGTAGTCCCTATTTGTTTAATTTTCATATAAATTCCTCCTAAATATTTTAAAATATAATCTATTTTATATATAGTTTTAAAAATAAAAAGAGAGAAAAAATCTCTCTTTATAATTCGTAAACATAAACAGAAAAATCAAATAAGGAATCTTCAATAAGTTTAGAAACAACATTCCAATCACCACCAGCAAGTCCACAACCTATTTTAGGCATATGAATTGCAACATTTTCTGTATCTTTTAAAATAAAACTTAATGTTTTAAGTCCTTTATGAATTGCTTCATAACGTACCGGAATATAATTAGAATTTTTAATACCATGTTGTCCAAAAAGATTTACTACCCAAATATCTTTTTCAACTTGAACTATTTGAATATCGCCTAATTGTTTAGTTTTCCAAGCAGCTCTATATTGATATTCTGGTCTAGTCCATCTTCTTGATAAGGCTAAAACAAAACCTCTTCCCCAAGAACCAATATCATTAACTATATGAATGATAATATTATTTTTACCTGGAGAAGTTTTTTCTGGAAATGTAGCATCACCTTTAATGTAACTAATCATTTTGTTTACCTCTTATTCCTTAGCTAATTTATATAAAGTTTTTGGTAACTTATTTTCACAAGTAGTTGAACAAATACGAACCTTAACATATTTGCCAGATAAATCTTCAACTATACCAGTATTGATAGCCCAACCCGGTCTATAAAAATAAGCGACTTTATCACCTACATGAAGTGGTAATCCACAAGCATCTACTATCTGTTTCATACCTTTTTACCCCCACTTAACTTATATAAAGAACTTGGCATTTTATCTACAGTTATTCTATTAACGGGAGAATTATCAAGTTTTACTTTAACATAACGTCCTGATAAATCAACAACTGTACCAGTAAGCATATAACCACCTGTTCTATAAACTGATTTTACAAAACAAACTGCATCACCTTTTTTTAATCTTAAACCACGAGCATCTTTTACAATATTCATATCATTCACCTACTTATACCAATTTAAAACTTTTTTTATAGAATTAAATTCACTTTCAGTAACTTTAAACTTAAATAAATTTAAAGCTTCTATATAAGTCATTTCTCTACCTGTGTGAGCTTTGAAAACTGTTAAATAATGTTTTAAATTTGCTGGAACAATTTTATTTCTCATGATACTTTCAAGTGCAACTTCCATATCAACTAATTGTTCATTGCAGCCACATTCATAAGCAAATTGTTCTTCAAGTTCAGCAACTCTAATTTTAAGATTTTGGTTTTCGATATCAAGAGCAACACATGATTTTGTTGCATTTTCTAAACGAGTAGCAAGATATTTTTTTGACTTTTTAAATTCTTCAAAATCTTTTAATTGTTTTTGGACAATTATCTTAACACAATTCGATAATTCTTCTGTTTTAGAAGTTAATGCTTGAATTTGACGTTCACAATCTTGTTGAATTTTTTCATCAACTTTAAGCATTTCTTCTTTAGAAGCTAGTTTAGATTTTAAATCAGTATTTTCTTTTTCTAAAGCATTATTTTGCATTAAAACTGAACCTTTTAGATTTAATTCAGCTTTTAAATCAGCAATAATCTTATCATATTGTTTGATTAAAATATCTTTTTCAGTTAGCTTTTGTTCTAAATCAAAATTTTGAGATTTAAGTTCATTGATTTCTACAACACCAGATTCTTTTAAACTTTCTAATGTTTCTAAATCTTTTAAAACTTGTTCGATACCTTTCATTTCTTCTTGTTCTTGTTTACTTTTTTCTGGAATTCTTTCGTATCTTCTTCGAATTCTTTCCATAATAGTTTTACTTTTCATTATTATTTCCTCCTATATTTTTATAAACTATTTGTCTTATATATAGTTTTAAGACATAAAAAAAGACTGTATTAACAGTCAAATTTTAAAAGGAGTATCCCAATGTTTTTTCTAATAGTTCATATTCATATTCGTCTATTGTATAAACTTTTTCTGTTGCTTCTTCTAAATAGATATATTCTTTTAATTCTTTATCCCATTTAAATTTTTCTAAACCGATAATTACAATAAAATGTTTTTCTTTTATAATTTCCATAGCTTCAATATAATCTAATAATTTGCTAGTTAAATCTACATAATCTTTTGAAATATCTTTAACATCTTGTTTTAATTCTTTATTTTTTTCTTTTAAAAGTTTTAATTGTTTAAAAACTTGATTTAAACCTTCTGCTTCTAATTTTTCCTCTTCTGTTTTATTAAAGACATTTTTATATCTATTTTGAACTTTTTTTAATATTTCGATAGTATTCATATTAAAATACCTCCAATATATAAATTATAGTTTTAAAATTTTTTAAAATGAAAAAAACGGTGAATAAATGAATTCGCCGTCTTAGTCTAGGACACAGTCCCCTTTTCTTAATTTTTTAAAGTTCTTCTATCTTGTAAATCAACTATTTGAATTCCTTCATTAATCCAAAAGTTGAAATCAACTCTTTTATCTTTTTTATTATCCCACTCAATATAAAAACCATCATGTTTTAAATTTTTATCTTCAAAATCTGAATAAACGCCATTCTTAACAACCCCATATTCATCATTTACAATATCTCTAATTAATGAATTTTCAAAAATTTCATTTCCAAAACAATCTTTATAATGTGTAGAGTTTAAAATAGTAACTTCTTCAAAATTTATTTTATTATTTTTAGGAACAGTTCTATCTAAAAATCTTACAGATAAAACAATTCCTTTTCTAGTTTTTTTGATTGAGGTAATTTCATAATATGAATTTGTATTTTTATGATAAATTAAGTCAGTTGATGGATTCGAAGTTTGATAACCACTTAATTTAATATTTTCTACTTTTGGAAACATATTGATACTTCTCCTATCGTTTCATCTGCAGCTGGATATGAAGGATTAGGTTTACAAGAATTTACAATTAAAAGCATACCAACACCTACAACTATTGACATAACTGCTAAAAATATCCATCTTGGAATTGAATTGTGCATAATTATACCTCGTTTCAAAAAAATAAAATAATACCAAAAACTCTACCGTTTTCAGATATTATTGTTGTGATAAAAGTTCTTCCTATCGAATCATTTATCACCGAACTAATATTAATTAATTTTAATTCTAAAGAAAACTTCCTATCGTTTTCTTATCCTTTTGAAGATGTTTTGGTACATCCTAAACCAAATTAATATTATCGTTATTCATCATACGCAATGACTTTCACCCTTTTTATATAATGTTATAGATTTAGCAGAATCATGTTTCATATTCATTTTAAAGGCGAAGGATTTTACATCAATTAATGAAAACCAACCTCACTTTCCTCACCTACTAAATCAGCCGATTGGACCTGAGCTTTTATTAAACATTATTTTAGGCATCTAAGGTAGGCATCGAACCTACTTCACACCAGTTCTAGTGTGGAATCGAACCACAAGTTTTTCCCAACTTAAACTACTTAGATATTTATATAAATCGCCTCGCCACATAATGTAGAGACTTTTGTTTATTTGTTCATAATTGAAGCGATTAATTTTAGAAATAAAACAATTAGCCAAGAGGTAAGCATGAGGACTCTCCGCTTGTTTCCAGTATCACCACGAGGAGGTTTGTTTATGATACCATTTATATTAACAAGAATAATCTTGATTGTCTTAAAAGAAAGAAAGGACCTCGTTTAAGGCAAGGAACGAGGAAACCGGAGAGAGCATCATAAAATCATTAAACACCATCCACATTTTTTTAGATGGAATGTGGAAACCATTCGGAGGTTATTTTCGGTAATATTCCGAGCAATGAATATAGGAAAACAATAAACCTACGCTGCGAAAGGATAAACAGCTATCTCGAAATAAAACTATATTAATGTCCGTGTAAGTGAGCAAGAATAAAAGAGTAAGAAACACAGACATTAAAGCTGTACAGCATCAGAAACAGGATTTGCACCTATATAACTACGTCTAGTTATCACTAATGTTCTGATATTTATAGAAAGGAGTGAAGCATAAAGAGGTTTTCAGAAACTGCTTCAAGTATGAACAACAACCAAAAGAACTTTTTCTTACTTAAATATTAATTTAAGACCTACAAGATAAATGTTTATGCACTGTTTGAGTACACATATATTATAGTTTTTGAGTTTGGAAAAAGATGAAATTTAATTAATATTTTATTTTTTTTAATAAAAAAACATTATGGGAAACCATAATGCTATTTTTAACATCCATATTTTTTTCTAATTCTTTGAAGAGATTCTTTGATATACCTAGATGATTCTTTATATTGGTCAAAAACAATATCAAATCCATTTTTATCGTTACATACAAAATTCCAATAATCTTTACCAATTAATAATTCGTCTTTTGAAAAGAATCTTTCTACATTAGCTTGATGCCATGAATTATTTTCTCCGAATTTATTATAAGCGGTAGCAAAATAAATTAAAACTTTTTGGTCAGTTGGAGTGATATTTTTAAGCATGAAATATTCTTTTAATAGTGCAATTTTTTCGCTTTTAGCTTTCTTGTTATCTAAATCACCACCAGCTTTAAGTTCAACTAAATAATGCGTTTTTGAATTTTCGTCATAAAACCAATTATCGCAAACATGTTGAGTTTTAAAACTTGTTGTATCTTTTGGTTGCATTACAAAGAAATTTTCGTAATGTGTTTTTTCTGGTTTATAAATATGGTCTTCATATTTATCTAATAAATTAGAAATATGTTGAGTTTGCTCTGTTAATATATATGAATGAATAATTCTATCTGTTTTATAAGAAAATTTTGCAATTTGGTTACCTATATTTTCCAATAAATTACCAAAAGACGAATCAAAAGAACGGACAAAAGCACTATAAAATATAAATTCGTCTCCTAAAACTGAAATAAAACAATTATTTTTCTTAGAATTAATTGTACCATTTGGGTCATTAACTTCTGAATTATGTCGTAATTCAAAACCATCAGCGAAACTTTTTATTGCTGTATCAATAATTAATCTTATCGATTTTTCCCTTAATTCTTCCATATTATACCTCTATATTATAATTAGTAATTAAAAGATGTTTAACATCTCTATTATTTCTGTTTTTAAAACTTACTAAATAATTTTTATCATATTCGAAAATATTAAAATCTTTATATAATTCATATATAAAATCTGTTTTTTTAATAATTAACATCCATTTAGCTTTTGTATTTTTCATACAATCACGAAGTCTTATTTGTTCATTTTTATCAAACGAATTATTATCATATGTTGAAAATTCTGAATCATAAGGTGGGTCTAAAAAGATAAAGTCATTTTCATTTAATTCAAATAAATTTAAAAATTTTTCAAAATCTAAATTGTGAATTTCTGTATTTTTAAAATATGATATCATATCTTTTGATTGCATTTGTTCTATTTTTGATGTCATATATTTTAAATTATATGAACGACCACCATATGGAACATTAAATTTTCCATCTTTGCTGAATCTAAACATTGAAGAATAGCAATATTCTCTAATAAAATAAAAACAAGCTGTATGTAATTGTTGATTTAAGCTTTTATTATTATACATATCTCTTATACACATATAAAGAGAAGTTTTTCTTGCTGTTATAATTAATTCATCTTTATCTTCTTGTGCTATTATAACACCTTCTGCTTCTAATGATTTAAATTTATTATTTTTAAGTTTTAAAGAGTTGTTTGTATATTTTTCAAAAATTTTAAAATCAATTAATTCAAAATCTGAAAAGTTTATATCTTCTACGTTTTTCCAAAGTTCATCCAATTTATTTAAATAATCAAAAAATATTTTATCTTGATTTTTAATATAAATAAAAATATTAGCTAAATCTTCTGATTTATCATTTATAAAAGAATTTAAAACGTTTATATTAAGATAAATTGATGCTCCACCAACAAAAGGCTCAAAGTATCTATTGATTACTGTTGGTTTGAATTTATCTACTAAAGGAAATTCTTTTAATTTTCCTCCCGGATATTTAATAAACGGTTTCATTACGCTTCCTCCTAAATATTGAACTAAAATAAATATGACAATATTTTATCATTTTTAACAGTGAAAAACAATTTATCTTTAGAAGAAAGTTAAATTTTTAAAAAAATAAAAAAGGCAATTTAATGCCTTATGAACAAAATGCTGAGATTAAAATTAATCCAGTTATTAAAAATAAACTTGAAACGCCGGAAATAACCCATAATATATTTCTTATTTTATTTCTTTTATTTAATAGTTTAGAATAAGAATCTAATTCTTCTTTTTTTATATAAAATTTATTATTTATAATATTAGCATGTAATTTATCAAATTTAATATCATCGTAAATAACTTTTTTATTAACATTTAACAATATTGATGCTTCTTTTACAGTTATAAAATTATCTGGTATATTGAAATCTTTTGTCATATTATTTACCATTTATCTTTTTTAACATTTCTTCAACTTTTTTAGGTCTTTGAAAATAATCAACATCTTCTTGATATCTTTTTTTAATAGCTTTAATTAATTTTTTCTTTTTTCTATTTGTTGAAATTTTCTCTGCAACCATTATTAAGCAATATTGCTCTTTATAATGTTCTTGAATTTCTTCTAAAGAATTTACTTTTACATCATCATAACAGAATCTTTTTACATTCCATTCCATATCAGTTAAATTGATTATAATAGTTGCAACTAAAAGTATCATTACTATTAAAATACCAATAGATAAAGCACCGAGAAAAAAACTTGAAATATCAAAACTTAAAAACATATATATATTACCTCTTTTCTATAATTCTTCACATTCAAAACCGTGATATCTTAGCCATGATGAAACAATATGTCTATGACAAAAATCATCAGTTTTTTCGAAACATAAAAATATTTTATTATTATATTTTTCATAAATTTCTTTAGGATTTAATTTATTTAAAACAGTTTTAACATATTCTTTTTTATATTTTGATTGAAATTCTTTAGATAATTGTTCTTCTTTTGATAAAGATTTCCACCAATTAAGTAATTCTTTTGTTGGTGCTAGATTAGTTTCTTTTTCACCTTTCCAAAATGCAGCACCTAAAGTAATAGCTACACAATCATCTGTAGGAATATTTAATTTTTTAATTTTTGCAAAATAAGAAGTTTTTATCATAATTATTCCTCGTTTAAAAATTTTTGGACGATAGAGAGGGATTTGAACCCTCGAACCCTACGGAATGGTGTTGCAGACCATTTGCTTTAACCACTTGCTTATCTACCGAATTAATGTCTATGATTGTCATCTCTTAGCAGTAAAGACTGTACCGCAGTCTAGTTTTTTAACTGTAAAACTAACCACATGTGAACTATTCACTATTAAAATAGTAAATTTCTTAAAAAATATATTCATATATTATTTTTCTAAGCACACCGGATAATTCCTACCCTGTATTTTTTTATATAGCTAACTTAACTAAATTTTTCGCCGCATTTATATCTCTGTCATGAAATGTATTGCAATTTGGACATAACCACAATCTTATACTTAAATCCTTAATTTTAGGATTGATATTACTGCACACATTACAAGTTTGAGAGGATTTATAATATTTATCAGCTATAATTAACTTCTTATTATATCTTTGACATTTGTATTCAAGCATTGTTTTAAATTTATAAAAACTAAGATTTAAAAGTTTTTTATTAATTTTATGTTTTTCTTTATTAGTAAAACCATCAGTTTTATCTACTAACATTTCATTAACACTTAAATCTTCTATAACTATCACATCATTTTCTTTAACTAATAAATGAGTTAATTTGTGTAAGAAATCATCTTTCTTATTCTCAATATGTTCATATAATTTTGTAAGTTTTATTCTTATCTTATTGCGATTTTTAGAACCTTTTACTTTATTAGATAATTTCTGATGTAGTAATTCTAACTTTTTTTCGTATTGTTTAAAATCAATACTCAAATATTTATTACCATTATTATCCACAAGAAAATTATGGAAACCGAAATCTAAACCAATTTTTTTGTTAGTTTTAGTAAATTGTTTTATTGGTTCATCAGTTTCTACTAATATCGAAATGTAATATTTACCACTTGGTTTTCGTGATATTGTTACACTTTTAATTAGTCCATCAAATTTTCTATGAACTTTTATTTTTATATAAGTTTTAATTTTAGGTAATTTAATATAATTGTTTTTATTGTTTAAATCATATTCAAATTTAACAGTTCCATTTTGATTATTAGTGGTATAAGAATCGTCATAACCTTTCTTTTTGAATTTAGGTTTTTTATTTTTATTTTCAAAGAAGTTTTTATAAGCTGCTCTAACATGTAATTGTGCATTACATAAAGCTAATGAATCTATTTCTTTTAACCATTTGTAATTTTCAATATTTTTGAAATAAGCAGGTGTTTTAAGTTTTGATTTACCTGTATTTTTATATTGATTGATAGCATCTGCTAAAATATGATTATAAATAAAACGAACTGAACCAAATGTTTTAGCAAATATAATTTTTTGTTCATCATTTGGATATATTCTAAATTTATAAGTCTTTAACATTTGATTCACCTCTGTTTATAATCATAAAATAACTCTATGCAACACAATCTAAAACCACATTTAAAGGATATTGTATGTCTTTTTGACTAAGGTGCATACACCTTTTATAAAGCACAAAATTTTGGCAGGAATTAGACGAGTTGAACGTCTGACTATAGTTTTGGAGACTATTGTTTTTCCGCTAAACTAAATTCCTATATGGCAGAGGCTGATTGGCTTGAACAATCATTATCGGAATCAAAGTCCGATGTCCTAACCGTTAGACGAAACCTCTAATTGATACACTATTAATTATAGTTTTTATAAGTTTAATTTTTAGGAATTTTAAAAAGTTTTTTAAAAAATAAAAATAGAATCCGAAGATTCTACATAATATCTTTTGGACCGATATGGGAGAATTGAACTCCCACCATCTGCTTGGAAGGCAGAGGTTCTACCTTTAAACTAATACCGGAAATTGGCGGCGATTGTAGGAGTTGAACCTACACAAGCATATACTTGGATGGATTAGCAATCCATTCTGATAACCGTTACAGCAAATCGCCATAAAAGGCTTACGCACGATAACCATACATTTATTTAATAAAAGAGATTACACAATGAACTCGTAAGCAATTTTCAAATATTAAAAACTTCCCCTTACAGCAGATGCCACTTTATATAAGTCATTCGTCAACTGCTTATAGATTATAATTTGTCGCTCGCAGTTTTTCAGGTTAATTCGTATTTCAACTACGGCAATTCTTTGTTCGACATTCCTATCAACGAGGTATATACCCGACAATTCAATCTTATTCACGGTCGCACATTTATTTTAAGTGGTGTATGCTCTAGTCCACATGACCGGTTAGGTTGACTCTGCCATTCTTCTATTCTTTCGAACCTGATATCAGGCGTTTTAATTTTTTTAAAAGATTAAATTTTAAAATTAAATCACCACAGTAATTTAATCTTCCTTCACATTTAGCTAAAATGTATTAATCAGAAGGCATATAATCAAAAGACATATATTTTATTATTATGACCAGAAAAGGTAAGCAAAAGTTCACAGTTTATTTAGGTCAGAATAATCTATTCTTTACTTAAACGTTATTTTCAAGAATAGCTTTTTTTGAACTTTTATTTTAGTGACGCATCACTTTAACTACTGTAAATCTCCGAAAAGAATACAGACCAATTTTGTCTTAGTACCACACGGGAAATCTAAGAATTATTTCATCCTAACACCACACGGGTAATTTAGGATTATTGATTAATATTAGATAAGAAAACACATGTCATAATTTCTGCGATTCGTTTCAAAAACTTTTTCATAAACATTCCTCCTTAAAATTTTTTATTTAAAAGAGTTCGTTTGATTTAAAGTTTTCATTACTGTTCAAAAAATTATGTGTCACCTCTTATGTTATTATAATTTAATGGTCTCTCCGGAAAGAATCGAACTTTCATTCTTGCCTTATCAAGACAGCATCCTACCATTAGATGACGGAGAAATATATGGCGGGAAGTAATGGACTCGAACCACTATCTAACGGTTAACAGCCGTTTGTACTGACCTTTATACTAACAACCCATTTAAAATGGCGAGAAAGACGGGATTTGAACCCGTGTCTTTGGCGTGACAGACCAAAATTTTAACCAATTAAACTACATTCCCATTGGTTGCGAGAGGATGGATTTGCACCACCGACCTTTAGCTTATGAGGCTAACAAGCTACTACTGCTCTACTCCGCAATATAACTACCTTGCTTACGGTGAAGGCGAAGTCGTCTCGGACATAGGACGAACAGATATATAATTTGCAACTTATACATCCAAAAAAACAAGCCGATATTATAACCGAGAATTCTTTAAAATAAATTTGATGAACAAATCTATCTGTTTACCTTTTTCTAATGATATCCTTAGTAAAGGTGATTCCAACAAACTTTGTCTGCATGTGAAATTAGTGATGAGATATATAGGATTCGAACCTATGCGAGATGGTATGCACGCCATCTGCTCTACCAAACTGAGCTAATATCTCGTGGCGACAACTATAGGATTTGAACCTATGGAAGTTTTACCTTCGCCGGTTTTCAAGACCGGTGCAATAAGCCAGACTCTGCCAAGTTGCCATTGGTGAGTAGCATTATTTTATTTGGCACTACCCTCTTTTACCAAATTAATAAGTGTATTTTATGGCTAAAAAATATCTTATCATTTAGTTCTTTGACACTAACAAACTATTATATGTATAAAATGCGTGTACTTTGCACTCGCAATATAATCGATTTAAAAGCCGAATATAAGGTTCGAACTTATAACTAGATGCGGTTCTTGATTAATCAATACTATGCTTCTTGTTTTCCCAATTAAACTAATTCGACATATGGTGAAGAGAGTAGGAGTCGAACCTACGTTGTTTCTTAAGTGACGGATTTACAGTCCGTTGACATCGCCAGCTAGTCATATCTCTTCGATTATAAAAACGTAAAACCGAAATTTTACGTTACGTTTTAGATGGTAATCCCAATGGGACTTGAACCCACAAATATCACCTTGAAAGGGTGATGACTTTAACCATTTCGTCTATGGGATTGTTTTACATCCTTGCTTTTGGTAGAGTGAAAGAATCATACGCCTCGGTGAACGGCGACCAACTGAACTTCTTTTTGTCTCAAGAAGGATTATTTTTTGCTAACGGAAATAATTAAAACGCACATAACCACCGATACTATAACTCTGCTATTTGACCATAACTGGTGAACCATAAAAATTATTGAAGCTGGTTCTTATATTTTTTATTATAGTTTTTTAAAATTTAAAAATTGAATTTGTTTGAACGAATATAGTAATGCCGCCTCCTCACTTTTCTACCAAGAAAACGGAAACTAAAAACTTGCCAGCACACCTATTGTTAAATTGCCCTAATAACGAAATACCATTTATAGTGATAGATTTAGAAGATTTTTGTTTATTTGTACCGAAGCGGCATTTATTTACTTTTAAATTTTTATTTTATGCGAATTGTTTAATTACAGTAATTCTACTTCTATTTGAACAAACATATTCAATCGAGTTGTTTTCATTTCTTACAATTTCTTCTTCAACTTGCGTTCCAAAAGGTAATTGTTTAAAAGCATAATTAATAGCTTCATTTCTTGTTTTAAATTTTTTTGAACCACACTTTAAATCAGATAAAGGAGAAACGACCAATAATTTGTAAAATTTCACTTTGATACCCATCCTTATATTTATTTTAAGGTAAAAATTCTACGTCGTGGAGCTTACAACATGATTCTTTTTCTAGGTATTTAGTTCTCATACGAGTGTACCCACTCACACTTCTCGTATGCACCTAATTGCCAAACCTTTAGGGTATCTTATTTTATGTAAACATATAAAATATATGTTATGTTATTTATGGTGGACGAATTTGGAATCGAACCAAAGACTTTTCGGCTATGAGCCGAGTGTTCTGCCAACTGAACTATACGTCCATGTATCTTAGTTGGAATCCTGATAAAACCAACTAAGAAATTTAAAATATTCAGAAAGGTAGATACATAACAAAAATTAAATTTATTTTGTTACGATAATATTATAGTTTTTGAATTTAGAAAAAACGGTAAATTAATAAAATTATTTAAAAAAATAATAAAAATATTAATCTTTGATAGTAAACATTGATAGTATAGTAACAATCTTTTATAATTTTTGTTACTAGATTTATAAAAAAATAAAAAGCTGGACATTAATCCAACCTTTTACTTTAAAACACTTTGTTTGTTTGGCTATCTATATTTATTATAGTTTTTAAAATTTTATTTTTTGAAAAATAATAAAATCTACATTTATTAGCGTCATTAATCTTTTTTATTCAACCGAATCAGATGAATCATCGTAATCGTTGTAATAATCGTTATATGTTTTTTCTGATTCTTCATGTTCTTCTTTTAATTCATTCGAATCATCATATTCCTCAGTTTTAGTTTCTTTATCAGAATTTTCTTTTTCATTATCTTTAACTTGTGGTTGTTCTTGATTTTTAACTTTTTTTACATCACTTTCTTTGTTATCAAGTTCATATTTAATTTTATCATATTTGGTAACATCTAAATTTTGTTCAATTTCATTTATTATTTCTTCTTTTGTAGTTAAAACTACTTTTGATTGAATTTCTAAATAATCTGCCCTTGAACAAATATCTTTTGGATATAAGAAACCACCTCGTTCATCATTATCTCTATAACGATTAGGTTCAATTTCTCTATAAGCTTCTGCTAAAAGTATAGGAAACATAAATCTAGTATCTACTTTATCGAAATTTTTTAAATCATAATTACCAACAGTTAATCTTACACCCGCTTCAATATAATTTGTTTTATTTTCTACAAAAGGAATGTCAGATAAATTGTCTTTAAATTTTTCATATATTTCTCCAATTTCTTTTACACCCTCAGGAAGATTTGCACCAGACAATAATACATTTTTAATTCCATCAACTAAAGATTTTACTTCTTTTAATACAGGATTATTTGTTTTTTTCTTCTAATGCAACCGAAAGAGTATTAATCATTTTATAATCAACTTCGTCATAGTTCATCCAAAACGAAAACTTATCTTCAGATTCAAGACCAAATTCACATAAACGACCAATTTTGGACATTTGCACGACCGTTTCATTGCTTACAGCATAATTTTTTTTCTTTTTCCAATACTGAGTCTTGACCTAAAACACTTAAAAAATCTGTTAAAACTACTTTATCGGCATCATTACACATATCTATGAAAGTATCCTTTAATTTATCTGGAATAGATTCATACATTTTAATTAATACATTATCTTTATTCATAATATAACCTCACTTTGAAATATTTGAATTTTATATAGTTTTTTAAAAACAAAAAAAGAGCTACATTGTAGCCCCTAAAAAACAGATTTCACGATAAAGCTAAACTTCAGCGTGTTATAACCTTTCAACAATAATTATAAGTTACTTTCACTCATTCTGAATGAACAATCTGCTGCTGTTACATGTATTATCCAGCTTTTTTAATATGCGAGAGTAATGTCATAAGTAGTGATGACAATTTGATTATAGTTTTTATTTCTAAAAAAATAAAAAAAGACAGATTAACACCGAAGTGACACCAAAACAATTTCGCTCCATCTGTCTAAAGAGCTAAGAAACTCGATAAGAGTTATCCGGGTGGATTCTCCAAACTACCACATTTGCCGGACGCAACGTTTTAGTATTAACTTGATTTGTTTTAGCAGTTTTAAGCTCTTTCTGCTGTAAGTGATTTAAGCACAGCTTTTTAACTTACACTAATATTATAGGTTTTTTATTCTTGAAAAAACGGTTTTTTGTTTAAAAAAATAAAAAGAAGGACGAATCCTTCTTAATATGCAACATTTCATCTTTCGATGACACTTGATAAATGCGAAGTAGTTGCCAACTTCTTAAAAAGCATCCCAGAGTGCTAAGCTAAAAGCTTACGCCGTATCTCATTTTGTACCGGAGATGCACGGCTATCAAGTATTACCCATTTTGTTTTAGGAGTTCTGGGGTGTATTTCTCTCCTGTAAAGATGTTAATAAAAAAACTCAAATGAATCAATCTAGGTTATTCAAATGAATTAATTTAAAATTAATAGATTTCGTATAAAAATATACGGCATCAACCCGTTTTAGTGGTATCTATTAAACCACTTCCATCCCTATAGAATGGAAAATCAAAGACTGCGAGACCATATTTCTCTTTACCGGCAGTTCGGCGAGTTCAAATGCTATCCCACCTTTTTTTAGATGTATTTGGGATGCCACCTGTAAGCAGCTAGAACTTCTAATCAAAGCTTACATCAATATTATAGGTTTTTATTTTGCAAATTTCAACTTTTTCAAAAAAATTATTCTGGATTATCGTTATCTTCTATTTTTGTATCAATAGGGTTATCATTTTCTATTTTTTTATCTTTATTTTCAAATTGTTCTTTTAAATCTGATAATTCTTGATTTAATTTTGTTTTTTCAGATGAAAGTTCAGAAATCATTTCTTTTACTTTTGAATATCTTTCAATATCTAATTTAAAAACAATTTCACTTTTCGTTTTTTCTAATTTAGAAATTTTTGAATCAATTATTTCTATTTTATGTTCAAGGTCTTTTATTTTTAATTTATCAATATATTCGTTTAAAAATGAAATTTCAAAAACTTTAGAACCTTTTGTTTCAATCATATTTTTAATTCTTTCAACATATTCTAATTCAGTAGATTTTGAAGTATTTTTTTGGAAATTTATTTCATTATTAACTTTCCAAGCAATATTTAATCTTTCTTCGGGAGAAAATTTTTGACTTTCAATATCTAAAAATCCATTAATATCTTTTATTTTTGCTTCATATTTATTTAAGTTATTATTAATTAAAGCTTTTTCTACTAATGGTAAAAATTTTATAAATTTAGTTTTGTTAATTTTAACTTGCTCATAAAACATATCATTATTAGATTTCGTTTCTGTTATTCTGTGAGAAAATTTAAAATCAAATCTACTTTCAAAGGTTGGAACTTCTTGTTCAAGATAAGACTTATTATTTTCAATAGGATGTTTACACAAATAACCGATGCGTGCTTTATCAAAGATTTGTTTAGCTTCTTTGCGAGTTGCAAAATCATTTTTCGGATTATTATAAATTTCGTAATAATAATTCCAAGTGGCTTCTAATTCTTCTTCATTTTTAATTCTAGTGTTAGAAATTTCTGGTGCAGTAACAGCTACATATCTTTCTTCTTTACCTTCAATTCCATAATATTTATCATGAGTAAAAGTAAAAGCAATAGCTTTACCACTTATTTCATCAGTTATTAAAATACATGGATGTCCTTTATCAATAACATTTCCAGTATCTTCACTTAAATAATTCCAAATATTTCCAAAAGAAATTCTATAATCTTTCATAAGCATCACCCGCCTACAAAATATATAGTTTTTAGGCAAATAAAAAACGCTAGAAATACTAGCGTAATTTTTATAGATGATAGTTTTCGTTCTACTTTTTCAAGAACGTTCCTCATCAATTTATCTCCACTATCAAGAGATATTGTGTTGGTCTCATAAGAGAATCTGCAGCTCTTCAACACAAAAGGATTTAGTTGTACCCAATAAAAAAATATTCTGTAGAAATTAGTGCTAACCCTTCGGGAACTAAAATCCTAGAGTCGCTAAGGTCGGTGACGCATTTTCACCAGTTACACCTTTAAGTAGCATGTTTATACCGGACTCTACGGCGATGCAAGGAATACCGTATTTGATTTCGCAGTTTATGGTTTTCTGCGACAAGTTTTTCAACTTACATTACTATTATAGTTTTTTTATTTCAAAAATCCAAGAAATTTTTAAAAAAGTTAAACTATTTTTTATTTTTTAGTTCGTTCAGTGAACCACGCATTTATTATTATAGTTTTTTGTTAGTTAAAAATAAGATATTTAAGAAAAAAAGTAAGAATTTTTAATGTTCTTACCTTTTATTACTTATCCGATAGTCGCAATACACACTTTATGAACAAATCCTGCTGGTGTTTCACAAGGTTCATAACCACCTTTTTCTTTATTCCATTTATACCATAAAGGTTTTTCATCATATTGATAAATACCTTCTTTAATATTTTCTATTACAGCATAATTATAGAAAAATTCATAAATATCAAAAACGTTATTTTCTAAAGCATATTTAGCATCTTCTATTTTTGAAACATAACCAACAGTTCTTCTATCTTTGATTACCCTATCTTTAATTTGAACAGTTGTTATAAAAAACATATTATATTCTCCTTAATCAACGTAGCCTCTAAAATCCAAAATCATATCTTCTAATATAACAACATTATGGTCTGTTAAAGCAAAAAACAATCCTAAGAAATCTAGTTCATCAGTATATTCATCAGAATATAAAGTTCTAATAAATAAATCATCTATTTGTTCTTTATTTAAAGAAGTTGTTTTAGATAATTTATTTTTCGCTTTAATGAATTTCTTATAAACTTTTTTTACAAAATAATCTGGTTCTTGAATCAAATTAAAAACTTTATAATCTTTTGCTAAAGCTATTAATTGAATAACTGGTGAAGCGTCATAGAAATATTTAATACATTTAGCATCAAAGTAAACTGCAATAATTCTTAAAACGTCATCTACTTCACCATCTTTTAGAACATCATAATTGCCTAATTTAATTTGTTTAATATAATTCTTTTGTTCTTCGGAAGATAACATATTTTCTGAAAGTTCATCATCAGACCTAGTTGAAGGTTCTCCTAATGAAATAGCATATTCATCATTTAAATTAATTTCGTTTGAATCACCTTTATATTTTTTTACTTGTTGGTATAAGAAAAATTTTTCGTTCATATATACATTCTCCTTGAAATAAATATTTTATATTATTTATAGTTTTTGAATTATTTTAATAGTTTAAATTCAACAGTTTTTAACTCTTTATTACGATAAATTTCAAACTTTATCGAATCATTTATCTTTTTAGAAGCTAATATCTCCTTAATATTAGTTACAGAATCGATTTTTATTGAATCAACGGTTACTAATACATCTCCAATTTCTAAATGATTATAGGCGTTTGAATCTTTTGCTACATCAACAATTAACAAGCCCTCATTTACATTTGATGGTAAATATTTTGAATAAGTTATATATTGATTATAGGTATCTTCAGAAACTCCATATGTATAATAAGCTTCATAAAAATTTGAACAGTTTGAAATTAATCTTACATTTTTTACATCAACAGTTGTAATACCAAGTTTAGGTGAATTCATTTCTTTAAGTGCTTTAATTATATAATCTTTTGAAATAGCAAAGAACATATTATCGATAGATGCACCACTAGATGTTTCACCAGATAATTTAGAATTATTTAAACCAATTAAATTACCTTTTGTATTAAATAATCCGCCACCAGAGTTTCCGCTATTGATTGATGCAGTATGAAGAATTTGACCATCTAATAATTTAGATACATTACCAATAGTTGTTGAATTAATATAAGTTTCTTTTAAGGGTGTACCAACAGCAATTACATAAGAAGCAATCTTTGGTTCATTTTCTTCAAAAGAAATTACATTATATGATTCAGTTGTTTCAAAACTTAAAACTGCTACATCATAATTTGATGATGTTCCAAGCAATTTTGCTTCATGTTCTTTATTATCGTTTGTAGTAATTGTATAAGTTAATCCGCCTTCGACAACATGGTCATTTGTTAAAACGTAATATAAATCATCTTTTGTTTGATAGATTACTCCACTGCCTAAAGAATAACCACCATTTACTTCAACATGAATCATTACAGAAGTTGTAACGACATATTCTGCTACTTCTATTATCAAATCTTCAAAATATTCGTTTGTAAAATTTTTATCATTTGAATAATTTGGATAAGGAACGGTTAAAGAACTTATTTGTTCCTTATTTTGTTCTTGATTTAACGTTTCATTTGTTGTGTTATCATCTTTTGAATCATTTGAATTTTCTTCATTAGATGTATTATTAGATTCTTCTGTTTTTGGATTATTATCAGTTCCATCCGGTTTTATTTCAGTTGAAGAATTAGATTCTGAACTTGATGAATCTTGATTATCTTCTGTTGGTTTTTGTTCTTCTGGTGTTGAAACATCACCAATTTCATTGTTTGTAGGTTCATTAAGATTTGAAAAATCACAAGAACACAAAGTTATTGTCATTAGTAAAAGTAATACTGTTAATATTTTTTTAAATTTCATTTTTATACCTCCATTTTAATTTTTAAATTTTATTTTTTCTCTTTTTAATAATCTTCTTTTAAATCTAGGTTTACAACAATAGCTTCCTAATTTACCATCACTTCTAATTACTCTATGAGAAGGAATTAAGAATAAAAATGGACAATTTTTTAGCGATGAAGTAATTGCTTGTATTGAATATCTATTATTAAGTCTTTTAGCCAGCATTTTAAAAGTAATAGATTGACCATAAGGAATTCTTAAAACTTCATAATAAATAGCTTTATCCATCGGATTTAAATAATCTAAATTTAAGAAAATTTCATAATTAACAAAATCACCTTTATAAATTTTTGCAATCGCTTTTGTGATAGGATGATTTACATTTTTATATTCTTTTTTATCAGTCATTTTTCTTAATTTTGCGATTTTGCCATTAATAAATGTTACTTCAAAAATTCTTTCCACAGCTTCTACATAAATTACAGAAATTTTATCCTTAGCCATCTTTTGTTCTTTTTTAGCTTGTTTTCTTAATACTTCTTTTCTATCAAAAAGTCTTTTTAAATTGGGAAAGAAATTATTGTAAATTGTTATTAATTTATAACATTTTGAATTTGAAAAAATATAAATTTTGTCATTATAAAAAATTTTATTAGTGCCTAAAAAATCTCTTTCTTTTTTATATTTTTTAGGAATATCTTTTAAGGTTAAACCATACTTTTTAGCCAATCTTATAGTTTCATCTCTATTAGCGTAATTTGAATCCACTCTTTCACAAAATCTTATTTTTGAGTGCATTGTAGGAACATATACTGACATACAATCACCTCCAATAGCAGTATCTTATTAATATTATAGTTTTTCTGTTGTTGAAAATAGGTTAGAGTGAAAGTGAAATGTGCAAAAAGAAAAAGCCGTTATTTTTGCAATAACGACTCAAATCTTATAATGTTTTTAATTTTTCTAAAATATTTGAAAGCTTAATTTTATGAGTTTTAAGTTCTATTTTTTCTTCTTCATTAGAAGTTTTAATTAGTTCGTCAACCTCATTAATTTCTAACTCAATTAATTCTTTAAGCAAGAAAATTTCTTCATGATTAAACATACTATCACCTCCTAGTTTTAATATTTTACTAAGAGTTTTTTATTTGTCAAATTAGGCTATTTTAACAGTGTTCATTTTTTGAGAAAAAGAGATAGAAAAATGTGAATTAAATTATTTTAAGACTTAGAAAAGTGTGATTTTTTCTAAAAAAGTTTTCAAAAAGTGATGTAAACATTTTCATTTATTTTTTTATTATAATGAATTAAAAAAGTTTAATTTATCCATTTTGGATGTTTAAATCCATTTTTGGCTATAGACACTCTTCTATATTTGAAGAGTGGATAATTATCCATTTTTGAATACATTTTTTCGAGTTTTGAATACATTTTTCTAAAAAAAGCGGTTTAACAGAAACTTATCTTATTTTATATCTCTTTATTACATGTGAACTTAAAACGATTATTAAGATATTTCTTTTGTAACAATATGTTCTTTTATGTTAGCTAAAAAATTATTAATAACAGTAATCATATCTTTCGAAGGTAATGAAATACAACTACTTATATCGAAACTTAAAGATTTTTCTGGTTCTAATTTAATACCTTTTATTGTATTAATGGCAGTTAAAGATTCGAATACAACTTCATCTAGTTCTTCCGAATAAGGTCTAACTATAGTACAGGAAAAATCAGTTTCAGTATTATAAAAGATAAAATTAATTATAATATCTTCTTTCTCATCAATCTTATAATTTATTTTAGAAAAGCCTTCTTCGTTTAAAACGGTTAAATAAGTTTTTAAAATATTTTCTAGGATAATCATGAACAAAACCTCTTTCTTAAAATTTAAAAAGGAGTGTTATAAAAATAACAACTCCTAAAAATATTTTCTTCATCGAACTTAAAAGTATTATAGCATATCAAGGCGGATTTTGTATATAAAAAGTTTAAAATGATAACGATGAAAATTTAATAGATTTGTTGCGGCGAAAAATTCATGAAACTTTTTAAGAAAGAATCATGCGGGCAAAAAATCGCTCAAAAACGGCATATTAAATTTAACGTTTTTAAAATAAAAAAGCCAGAATTTAATCCAGCTTGAAAATATTAATCGCAGTCCCCGGTAGAACCATATCTTTTAAGGGCGTTATTAGCTAAGGATAAGTAAGCTTCAGTAATAATCGTTTCATTAAGTCCTGTTTCTGCTTCTATTTCTTTTGCTGTTTTTCCATTAAAAGAGATTAAATGATGACCATCTGCATCTTTTTTGGTTTTTACAATATCTGGTTTTGTCCATAAATGGTTATTATAATCACGATAAGAAATAGTATAATAAATTTCATCGATTACACCATCTTTATTTCTATCTATTTTTTCTATAATTACATAAATATCAGATTTACCATTTGCAGTTTTTTTACAAGTTGTAGTTTCTTCTACATTTGCGTGTTCAGACAAAGTAGTTGATACATAAGTGGTTGCGATAGTTAATAAAGCAACCGAAATAACCATACTAAAAATTATCTGAACAAGCTCTGCACCCTTATTTATTTTAAAAAATTTTTTAATTTTCGATTTCATAAACATACTCCTAATTAAGTTAAAATTTTATATATTTATTATAGTTCTAAAAAATAAAAAACTGGTATAAAACCAGCTTTAACATAACGAAGTATATGAGTGGTATTCTTCACTATATTTTAAAAGAGTAACTTGTTTGTTATTGAAATGATAAATTTCATCTAACGAACCAGCTTCATCACTAGCTAAGCGTAAGAAAGTTTCAAGCATACATTTAGTGATATATCCATCAGTTTTTGTATCAAGTTTTTTCATATATCTAACAGTTACATCTTTAAGTTCATTAACATAATTTTTAACTAAATCTCTAAGTGCTTGTGATTTGCCATTAGTTTTTAGCTTTTGTAAAATTAGTGTTAAACCTTCTAAAGTAATTGTGTTAAGATATTTTCTACTTAGTTTCACATTATCCATAATTTCAATTAGGATATTTGAAACAGCGTATTTTGTGTCTTCGTTAATTTTAATTCGCATTTTTAATCTCCTTGAATGTTATTTTTATAAAATACTTTATTTTTATCAACTATTCTACAATCACCAGAAGCGAATAATTCAGCTCCCATTTCACCATAAGTGAATTCAACTAAAATTTCTTCATTCCCGATTAAAACATCATTAGGTTTACATTTGTAATAGACTCTAGGATTACCAGCAAGTTTGCCTAAATATCTTTTTAAAATTTTTATAGCTGCTTTTTCAGATTTAGCACCAACTCTATACCTGCCAGCTAAATTTCTTCTATATTGAGTTCTTTGCCAAGCAAAAGAGGTATATCCATCAACAAGCAAGATGTAATTATTAATATTTTTGTTTCTTTTACTCATGACAATCACTTCCTAAAAAAATGGTCACCCGGGAGAGACTTGAACTCTCACGCTCTAAGCATCAGTTTCTAAGACTGAAGTGTCTACCTATTCCACCACCGGGCGATTTATAATTAGGTAAAGTTAAAATGTCTCAGCAGTAACATTTTTATGAAAACCTAATCTGAAATGCGAGAGTTCGTATGCTGATTACGAAAACTGATTTCGACTTATATTCTTTCAAAAACTATAGTCCCGAAGGATTCTACAGTATGACAATAATTTATTTAGTGGAATATGTATTCGCCGACATTACCACCATTCTGTCCAAAAGATGTTTTTTTCTACTCGGAAAACTAACCGGTAGATGAAAATTTTTATTCAAAGAAATATACGATTACCACTCGCCTACCAATTAGGATTTCTTCACCAATATTCATCATATATATTATAGTTTCTGAGTTTGAAAAAATGGGATAAAATGAAAAGTTTTTAAAAAAGTTTTTAAAAAGAAAAAACCTAGATAAACTAGGAATTTTACTTGATTTTATTCGATGTTTGTTAAATCAAAATCATCACTACAATAATCTTTTAATTCTTTTTGAAAATCTCTAAATGCTTTTTTAGCAAGGTTTTTAAGATTTGCATCATTTCTTTTATGGAAATAATTACAATAACTTGCAACAACTGTACATTCAGGGTCAACTAAAACCATTGCTGTAAGATTATCGCAAACTTGTTTTTCAAAAATAATACCTTTGTCGCCGCTCATTTTTAATAATTCTTGAGCATCTGGTGTATCTTGAAAACCTAAGTTATTTAAACGAGTTCTTAAATTATCCATGATTTTCTCCTTTCTTTAAAAATAAATTTTATATTTAAGTATCAAAAAAGATAATGATATTTTTTTAACTTTTCTTGATAAGTTGTTTTATCGTAATAAATTATAACTTCACAACTATTATCAACCATATAAATCATATTATTTTTTAAAGCATCTTCTAACATAATGCCGGGAATAAATGAATTTCTATCATTTGCTAAAAATTTATACTGTTTATAAAGGTTTAATGCCACTTTATTATTTTTATCTACAAGTAAATAAATATAAGGATAATTTTTATGATATTGATTTTTAATTGTATTTAGAATTCTTTTTGCGTATCCTTTATTTCTATAATCTTTAAATATGTATAAATAGCAAATACATAAAGCATAATCCATTGAAGTTAGCCCGAAAAATCCGATGAAATTATTTTCTTTATCAAAAACAGAAAACATATTTATACTTAAAAAGTTAGAATCCAAATTTTCATTATAATGAAAACTTGGTTCTTTTTTTATTATTTCAAAAACAAAATCTTTATGTAAATCATCTAAAAACATTATTTTCATTGATTTTACCTCCTTAAGTATCAGTTTACTGATATATCATTTTATAATAATTCGATATCATTTTCGATATCTACTTTTGTAAGCCATAGTTCAAACAACCATTTATAATTTTCGCCGGTTAAAAACACTTCTTTAATAAACATATTTTTATCGATAATAACAAGGTTGATACGATTTGATTCAATATAATCTATATCATAAAATTCAGTGTAAAGGATTAATTCACCATCATCATTTTCTTCTATATAAACAGATTCATCTAAAGTTTTTTCAATTTTTCTTATCATTTCACTTAATTTAAATGTATTTGGTAAGATAATTGCGTTATGTTTATCAAAAAAACTTATTACTTCTTCATAAGCATCTATTTTTGCTATAAGAGCTGATGCTTTATTTAGATTTCCTAATCTAGTTTCATAATCACATTCTTTCGATAAATGTTTTATTTTATTTTTTAATTCTTCAATTAATATGTTCACGGTAAACCTCCTTTCTTAAAGTGAAAAGTGACGCTGTTAATAAGTACAACGCCAAATTTTAAAACCTTTTCTAGTTATCTTAAGATGAAACTTGCAATCTTTGCAAGATTTTCTTTTTAATGGACAAATACGTTTAGATTTCATAATATCTAATCTTCATTACTTTTTAAATATTCTTTTTTCTTTAACAATTTATATTCATGTCTTAATAAGATATATTTTTTCTCTAATTTGTTTTTTGACCTTTGTAAAGCAGTTTTCTTTGATTTTAATTCTTTGTTATCAAGCTCAAGTTCTTCCAACTGCTTTAGCATTTCGATTTCTTCTTCTGTATAACTTCTATTTTCATGAATACAAAGTTCATTTAATTTAAGTTTAAAGAATCCTAATAAATTCGATTTATCTCTATTCATAATTATCCTTTTAAACGCCCCTTTTTGCATTCAAAGCCATCACATTGTGTTTCACTTCTATATGTTGCAGTATCATATCCAGTAATTTGTAAAATTTCTTTTGTGCAATAACCGTTTTTACAATATTTACAATTATCTGCATCACATTTTACTGTATTGTTTTCTGCTTCATAATCAAGGTTACAACAATTATTATCTTTATTTATAAAACTTGTACAAAAAGTTCCTATTTTATTTCGAGCAAATAATCCTTCAATATTGACAACATCTTTTTTACAAGTTCCTTTTACATTAAAAACACATTTTTTATTAACGCAATTAATTTTCATTTTTTTATACCTCACACATAAGACTTTAATTCTTTACCTAATTCAGAAATTAGTTTATCGCTTACTTTACCAACTTCAACTTCAACATAATACATATGTCTAAATTTATCACAGAAATCTTTTGCAACTTCTTCACTTTCTACTACGCTAAAAACTTTTTGTTCAGTTTTATACCATCCAACATCAGTAGATGTATAGATTACATAATATTTAGTATTACTTTTTTCTTCCATCATAGTTGTACTTTGTTCTTCTTGTTCATCTTCTATATTTTCAATATAAAGTTTTTCAACACAATGAGAACATCTAAATTCTGTTTGATTTACTTGATAAAATTTACCATCTTTCTTTCTACAAAAAGGACAGCATAGAGGTTTACCACCTCGTTTGATTAAAAATAAATTATTAGTCATTTAATATCTCTCCTATATCATCTATAATTTCTGTGTTAGTTATCCACAAACTAAATAACCATTTATATTCTGGTTTAACCATATATGTACTTAAATCAAAGATTTTATTATCTTTAACATAGAAATATTCTTTTTTAAATTCAACATTTTCAACAACTACAGTATCAGACACTTTGATAATTGCTCTAAATTTATTACTTTTATCGATTTCATTTAATTTATTAATAATTTTAGATAAATTTAAAGATTTTGGAGTAGTAATAACATTGTATTGGTTTAAGAAATTAAGGCAATTTTCATAAGCTACCTTTTGCCCTTCGTATTCTCCTACTTCGTGCATTTCAATTAAAGATGTATCTTTTTCTTTACACATTTTTTCGTAAGTTTTTTCATGTGTTTGACTATAATATTCTATTTTTTGTTGAATTTTTTCTCTTAAATCAATCATAAATTACCTCCAAAGTGCTTTATCACTAATATTATAGTTTTGGAATTAGGTAAAAATGGGGTTTTTGAAAAATAAATAAAAAAAATATCAAGAAGCGTGGTCTTGATACTTATAAGAGAATCAATATTATAATATTTACAAGGTAAAATTTATATAAACTTACCACGCTTAAGTTTATAACTGATTAAAGATGAATCGGAGGATAAACCATATATTCATCATTTTCAATTTCATCAGATGTAATTGTTCCTAAAAAAGAAATTGATTCAATTTTGATACCAGTTCCATGTGAATGTGTTTTTTTATATTGGTTAAACATTTCATCTTCTACCTTTATCATTTGAGAATTTGTTAGAATCTTTTTATTTGTATAGATAACAATTTCTGATTCATTTATAAAACCACATCCTAAAATTGCATATTTAACAAAATAAGAACAAAACATATTAATTCTCCTTAGTTTTTTTATTTTTTTTCATCTTTTGTAGGGAAAAATAATTCTTTTAAAAAAGAAATTAAAAACCACAAAATGATAAAAGGTGAAATAATTAATGCTAATAATATTAAACCGATTGCAAACCATAGTCTTGGTCGTTCTGTTTCTTCTATTTCGTCACAGAATCTAATCTCTTTATATTTAAAGAAGATATGTTCCCACCATTTATGTTTATTTTTCAATATAACACCTCAATTAACGAATTAATAAACTTTTTGATTTACTTGCATAGTTTATCAGTCTCATTTGTATCAGTTTTTGCTCCGCAATAAACACAAAGGTTATATTTATCACTACATTCGCTACACACTTTTTGTGATGGGCAACTTGAAGCATAAAATATTTTATTACATTTGATACATTTGTGTTCTACTAAATCACATGTTCCCCAAGAAAACAGATGAACTTTACATATTTTCATTAACATCAACAACTTTCGTCTCTAAATTAGGATATTTTTCTTTTAAATTTACACCCCACTCAAAAACTTCGCCGCAAACTTTATTACAAATAGGACAATACCAACCCAGCATCATCCAAACGCTAGGTTTATTCTGTATAATTCTATGTTCCTCAACAATACATTCTACTTTTTTATGTTTATGGTCAGCTTTTTTAGGAGCATTATGTTTTGCTTTTTTCTTATGTTTAGGAATTTCATTATTAATATGTCCTATAACAAAATCTAAATCCGGGTTATTACGAGCCACTATAAATCAACTCCTTATTTTCGTGGATATTTCCTACAACTTCAATTTCTATATCATCAAAATGTTGATAACAATCTAATAATTCTAATACATTATATTCATAAGCATCGCCATTTAAATAAGTTGGCATTACTTTTAAATCTTGAATAGTAATAATAAATAAATTTTGTCCATTTACTGTTTGATGAATATCAATAATATCTCCTTCATAAATTTCTTTACCGTTTTTATCAACTAATCCAATAGAAATCATTAATTCTATATCTTTGAATCTGAATAATTTTTCTTCTGTTTGTCCTTTATATAAAATGTATTCGCCAGAAAAATCGATTGTATCAACTTCTACCATTTTATTTAATTGTTTTAAATAAGCTCTAAATTTATATTTATTCATTATTGCTGCTCCTTTTTTAGCTAAGCCACAAAGAATCTAAAGCAACTATTTCAACTTCATATCCAAGTGAACATAATAAATCGTATAAGTTAAAATATGTTTCTAATGCACACATCTTAACTTTATAAATTTTTAGACCGTTTTCTATTTCTACTTTTGAAATTTTTTCAACAGCCTTTTTAACTATCAACGCATTTTCGTATTCAGCTTTTAAATCTTCTAAAGAATAAAAAATACTTCTTTCGGCATTAAGATATTTTCTTCTAATTTTTTCGACAACTTCATCTAAGCCATGAATTTGAATTATTTTTTCTTTCATGATTAAGCCTTCCAAACTTTAATATAATTTCCGGTCTCAGAATCTAATTTATAGATTGCTGTTGTTAATTCTAAAAATCTTTCAACAGATGGAAGATGAACTCCTTTTGAAGTTTCCATAACAACAATATTATCTTTAACAGATAAATGAAGAACTTCTAATGTCATATCATAATATCTAATTAAATCTCCAACTTGGATTAAATCGTATAAATTTTCTGATTCTTTAATGATATCTTCTTTATAAAACCAATGAATGACATCATATGTATAAGTTTCTTTTCCATTATGAATACCATCTGGTTTGCAGTTCTGTTTAACTGTATCGATGATTCTGTTATCTTTTAAAAGTAAGAACATAATGTCACCTCTTGACCATTTAAATTTCTACAATAATATTATAGTTTTTCTATTAGTTAATTTAGGGCTACAGAAAAAATATTTTAAAAAGTTTTTCGATAAGATAAAAACACACAGGAGCTTTTCTGGTAGATGTGACGCTAGGTTCGCCTGTTATCAAATTTTGCTGTTTTTGAGGGTATGTCTTCTTCTGTTTTGCTGTTTTTGACGTTTTTTAGGAATCCTCAAGAATTTTATCCAGCTTCCCTCCAGATAATAATGCTGGTCCATCAGGCTGTTTAAAGATTGTACAGTCGTTATAACAAGGCTTAGAAAGGCTTACAAGAGGTTTTAAAAGTTTTTAAGGGATTTATGTAGTTTAGATAGTAAAAAACATTTAAAACAAAAAATAAAGGCAGTTTTAATAGATTTATGAGGATTATTATAGCGAGTTTATAAGTTTTATAATTTTTTAGATGGTTAAAATGATATTTGAAGTGTCCATTTTCCATTACTAATATATGTTACCCTTGATATCTTAAGATAAGATAGAGACCAGCTTAATAAACTTAAAAAAAGAAATAAAGAAACTTATATAACAACTTAAGGACTTAAAAAGAAATAAAAGGAAATTATAGATAGAAAATAGAAAAGTTGATTAAAAAGATTAAAAAATATTAGTTGGATAAAAAACAGAATCAATCAGGAACAATCAGGAAAATTATGACCAGCTTCAATCATGAGTGAATCACGGGCGATTCAGATGCTCAAAAACGTTAAAATGCGTTTTAAAGTTTCTGGAGAGGTTTTTGATTGTTTTTTTACCGTGGAAACATGATGTTCTTCATGATTCTTTTAGAAAAAACAGATTCATCAGGATTCATTTTTTAAAAGCAATCAGGTAAGTTTATTTAGTTTATTTAGTTTATGAGAAAAGTTATAAATAAAATTTTATGATAGCACAAGGAATTAACTGTACAGCAAACAAAAGATAGAAAATCGTGATTGGATAATATTTGATTGTGATTGTTGATGACCGTTAATATCGTTAATGAGATGTGTTAATATCGTTAATACTGTTAATGAACGAATAATTTTATAAGGAGAAAATTTATATTTCAGAAAAAAGCGATTGAAGTTAAGAATTCACAGAATAATTCTTGCATGGTGTGATTGGCGACGTTGGATTCAAGGTTTCTGAATCTGGGCTTCTGGATAATTTTAACGTTTCTCGTAAAGCTGGATAACATTTTGCCGTTTTTGAAGAATATAAAAAAATGTGCAGGGTAAGTGGGAATCGAATCCACAAATATTGTTGTATCTTTTTTTGAGTCGGGTTTGCATCATCATGTTTTGAGGATTGTGTCAATTTTTTTAAAGATGTTATTAAGATTAATTGAAATAAGAGATTAGTTATAGCTACTTCTTTGCGGTTTAGTTTTTGAATTAAGTTATAAAGATGAAATTTTGGTTATGGAATTTAATAAAAAAAGAAAATGGGTTAGTGGTTTTATTTGGAACGAAATAATAGTTAGTTTTTAAACTGTTTTAGGGGGAGCCGATTTTTTGCGGCTTATTATTCAGGACTGTTCAGGATTAAAATATAACTTTTCTCACAGTGAGTCTTCTTTAATTTAACGTTTTTAAAAAATGAAAAGTGCTGGGTCATCAGGAAAAGCTTCCCCTCCGATGGTGAGATTCTTATTTTACTGTTTTTGAAAGGTTGATTTTAAATTTATCCGTTTTTGGTCAAATTTCGGCGGGCAACAGTTCAGAGTTACCATGGTAAGAGTTCAATTGATTGATAGATGAATTTAAAAAAAGAAAAAAAGCCTAAGTTAATAGGCTTCATCTTATGAGTTATATTCTTCAATATATTCATCTGCAATTTCAATAAGATTAAACATATCATCAAAATCAGAAACAACATCTGTTCCAAAAGCATCCGTAAGTACATCTTCTTCTTTAATATCAATGATTTCAAATTCGAACCAATTATTCATATCTGTGGTAATAGATACCTTAGCTGTTTCTTTTGCTTCTTTGATTACTTTTAAGAATTCTTCTGCTGTAGTACAATCAAATCCAACATCGTAAACGATATCTAAGTCAGATTCAGCTTTTGCATCAGATAACTTTTCTGTTGTATTAAAGTTTTTGAAATCATAATCCTTTAAATTATTTTCTTCATCTACAAACAAAATAGTTCCAGATTTTTCGCCAGATGCTAAAAAAGTGATTTGATATTTTTCATCTAATGTAAAGCTTAATAAGAAATCTCCATTATTATACCAGATACTATCTTCTTTATTATCTAATAAAATACTTTCATCATACCATAGATGAGTTACTCTAGGATTTTTTTCCATCTTTTTAATTGCTAACATTTTCTCATTCTTTGTCATAAACTTCCTCCTATACTTTTAAAAAAATATTTGCGAGTTATATATAGTTTTTATAGATGAGTTTAAAATTCATGAAGTTTTTGCGGCACATGTTTTAAGAATTTGATAAAAAAGTTTTCAAAATGAATATAGTTTTTTACACTAGATGGTGTTATTTGTTAAATAAGATAAATGTTTTTGAAGTATATAATTATAGATAACTATATAATAACAATGAAATTGGCTCAAACTAGATTTTAAAGTTTTTAATTTAGTTATAAAATAAAAAAATCCGTTTAATTAAAAACGAATTAATTTATATATTAATAATATCTTTTAGTGATTATTTTATCTTTACTTTCTGTTACGAACTGCGATTTATAATTATAAGTTATCAGACCATTGAGTAATCTTTTTTTAGAATTAGATAAGAAGAGATATTTCATAGCTCTTGTGACACCTACATAGTATAATCGTCTTTCTTCTTCGATTGCTTCTTCTGTATAAGCTTTATGAATTGGAAAGATATCTTGTTCTAGTGCTGGTAAAAAAACAATAGGAAATTCTAAACCTTTTGAAGAATGAATAGTCATTAAGTTTACTGCATCGACTTCATTACCTTCTGCATCTGTATTTGCATTTGAGTAAAGAGCAACAGATTGTAAGAAAAAATTTAAATAGTCCATACGAGTAGGTTCGAAATTTTCTGGATTATCTTTTTCAAATTCAGTTATAATGTTTTTTAATTCTTCAATATTTTTATAACGATTATTAAAGCTAGATGAATTCATCGTTTCTACATGGTCATTATAATTTAAATTTTTACAGATATAATCTACAAGTTCAGTTATAGAGGAGAAAGAGTAATTAAAATATTTACCTCTTGCAATCATAACTTTTTCAAAAAGAGGTTTAGTAATTTCAAAGTTTTCAGATTCTAAAAACATAGAATAAAAGAAGCCTTGATTTTTTGCGGCATCATATTCTATTTTTTCTAAAGTCTTTTCGCCGATTCTTCGTCTTGGTTTATTTATAATTCTTTTATACGCATAGTTATCATTATCATCTGCGATTAATCTTAGGTAAGAGATTATATCTTTTATTTCTTCTCTTTGATAAAATGATGTACCATTATGAATTTTATAAGGTATTTTATTTTTTATAAATTCTTCTTCGAATGTTCTGGATAGTGAATTAATTCGATACAAGATTGCCATATCTTTATAATCGAAACCTTTATTTTTAAGTTGTTTAATTAATGATACAATTCTTTCGCTTTCACATTTATAATCTTCCATTTCAAAAAGTGTTGGAGTTAAGCCTGATGGATTTTTTGTGAACAGAGTTTTATCGATTTCATTTTTATTATTTTTTATAACATGATTAGCTAGGTTTAAAATTTCTGGAGTTGAACGATAATTCTGTTCTAGTTTTATTAGATGATAATTTGGAAAGTCGTTCATTAATTTTTTGACTGCATCATCGCCTATGATTCTAAAGCTATAAATTTTTTGAGCTGTATCTAAAACTACAAATAATTTTTTATTGATTGCTATAAGTTTTTTAATGATTGAATATTGAAGTTCATCTGTATCTTGAAATTCATCTGAAAGAATATATTTATATTTCAGTTGATACTTTTTTAAGATTGAATTTATTTTAAAAGTTTCTGACAGATAAAATTGTAAGTCATCAAAAGTCAAGGAATTTGCTTTTAAGAGTTCAGCATTAAAATCCTTAACAACATTAAACATTTCTTCTGGAATATTTGAACCATATGAGTAAGCTGTTCTTGCGGCTAAATAATCTTTACACAATTTAGAATCGATTTCATATTTATCTAAAATTTTCATCATGATTTTTTTAGAGTCATCTTCGTCTAAGATTTTAAAATTTCTTGTGAATCCTAAATTTAATTTTTCGATTTCAACTCTTAAAACTTTTACTGCAAAAGAGTGAAAGGTCATAGCATTTATGTCATTACGATTTATCTTTAACATTTTTGAAATTCTATCTTTCATTTCGTTAGCAGCTTTATTTGTAAATGTTAAAGCTAAGATTTCCTTAGGGTTATAACCTTTATCAACTAGATAAGCAATTTTAGTTGTAAGAGTTTTTGTTTTACCAGAGCCAGCTCCTGCTATTGTGATTATCACATCGTTATCAGTTATAACCGCTTCTTTTTGTTTTTCATTAAGAGTAGATAAGTCTAACATTTTAAATCACCAACTTTTTATTTTTTATATTCTTATAAATTATAGTTCTAGGTTTAAAAAGTTTTTGAATTTATCTGTTTCTTATAAAACGGCATATATGAAATTTTTGCCGCCATCATTTTTGACCTTTAAGTTTTTGAAGGTCGCATGGTCATCCTAAGTTCCCATTTTTAAATTGGATAAAGTTTTATAAGTTCAAGATTTAATTTATCAGTTTATAAGAGTTTTGTATTTATTAATTTAAATTATTTTTTATTTAAGATTTTTCTAGTTAAGTTATTTAAGGAAAGTTATAAGTTTATCTTTTTAATTATTCATAATAAACAATTATTTTTTGAAAAGTTTATACGAATTTAAGTTCATAAATAAACGTTTATGGTTTATCATTGAAAAACGTTAAAAATACAGTTTTATGGTTTCTTATTAACCGATGCAAAAAGGGATGTTTTTATAGAAAAGTGCTTTTTTTAGAAAAATGTATTAAAAAAACCGAAAAATGTGCTAAAAAGTGAATAAAGGGCGAAGTTTCTACTAAAGAAGAGTGTCTATAGTCAAAAATGGATAAAATGCTTAAAAATGGTTTTTCGAGCAATTATAGAACTAAATAAAATACCTCATAAAATAACTAATAAAACTTGTTTAGTGATATTTTTAAAAAAATAATAAATAAAACCTTATTTTTTACCTTAAAAAAGTGTCTCAACGTTGATGTCCATTTCCCCATTTTGAAATCGAAAATATGCCGTCATCACAGTATATTTTGGACTTTTACCAAAATGGATAAGGTCGAAAAAAATGTTCTCAACGTTGACGTTGTTTTTTTATCTCTTTTTAAGTTTTTAGACAAACCAAAATTAATGCTATAAAACCACTTAAAAAAGACTAAAATAATTAATAAATTTTCAATAAACACTCTTATTTTAATGTACAAATTTTCGTGTATTAGGGTTTTTAATAATTAAAAAATCATACTTTTAAAAGATAAATTATTATTAAATTTATAATTTTTTTCTTAAAAAATATAAAAAATAAATTAAAATTTAGATAAAAATACAGTTCAAAATTATTTAAAATCGTTTTAAAATTGTTAAAAAAATCTCATGAATTTGAACAAAAAAAAGGTAAAAATTTATAAAAATATTTTAAAAAAATCTTCAAAAAAACATTTAAAAATAATTTTTTTAAAAGTCAAATCAAAAGAAAAAAGGGAAGAAATTTTTCCCTTTTATTCATAATCGCCGCCAAAATCTTCATCTGCTTCGATGATATATTCGAAAGCTTTACGACCATTATTGATACCATAAATTAAGTTATTTGTTAAGTTATCAGTTCTAATTTTCTTAAGATATCCTTTGATGTAAGCTAACTTATTTTCTAAAATTTCATCAGTTAATTTGCCAGATTCTAACATAAAAAATAATGAACCAATCTCTGCAACTAACTCTTCTTTAGAGTATTTTTCTGAACCGTAATTGCCATCCAAATTTCTTTTTAAACGACTTTCATGACCTGTAGAATGTGTAGCTTCATGTGCAAAAACATCTAGTGCTTCTGCTTCACTCTTAAACTGAGTTATTAAAGGTAAATGAATTGAATCATTAACTAATGAATAATAAGCGTTGTTAGATTCAACTTCTTTAACTGTGATTTTATGTTTTTTACAGTAATCATAAAGTGTATTCCAAAGCTCATTAAACGTCTTTTGAGTTCCATAATTTTGAACTTCTGTTTCACGATTTTTAATTCTTTTTTCACCTTCAAAGAACTCGATTGGAGCAACAGTATAGAATCTGGTTGAAATTTCTGTATCAACTTTATTAACTGCATATTGATGGTATTGAACATATTTTTCGTCAACTTCTCTTTCTTTTACAATGACATATTCACCATTTTTATAGACTAAATCTTGACGATACCATACACCATCTCTTTCGATGATTGTGTAATATTTCATGACATAAAAGACGATATCTTCCCAAATAGTATGAGTTCTAATTTGGTATTTTAATTCATCAATTTTATCTTGAATTTTTTGTTTTTCAACCTCATCAACAGTTAAAGTTTTCTCAACATATAATGTTTCAATTTCTTTTCTACGAGCTTCATTATCTTTACTCCAAGTTTTGCATTCAGATTTTAATTTCCAACCTAATTCAAAAGCTTGTTTAGAAGTAACATAATAATAGCTTCTTTGTTGACCTAAAATCTCCGGCATAATCATAGTTGAAATCCATAAACTCATGATATTTGTTCCACCATTATATTCCTTATTTGAAACATAATTTCTAAAACTACCATTCTTAACTGACCAACCTTTTGTCCATGAAGTTTCATGATTTTCTAACATTCTAGTTAAAACATTCACCATTTCTTCCACACAATTACATTTGATTTCATTTACTTTATTCATTCCTTTTTCCTCCTAATTATTAAATAAAATCTTGTATGTTATATATAGTTTTAATATCTACAAAAATAAAAAACAGCCTCTATTTAGAAGCTGGAAGAAAGGGGTAAATAGTTTTCCCGGAAAGAAAGGAGAGTGAAAACCGGGATGATAAACAAAAAAGTTATATTTAATCTATGTCAAAACAAATCTTTTAATTACCGACTATTCTATTTAAAATTCGTCATTACTTTTCCATCCTATTAATTAAATAAATTTGTTACAACTTATATATAGTTTTTGTTTTAAAAAAATAAATAAAAAAATAAGGCTCGATTTCAAGCCTTATATAAAAGAAAGAAAGGTAAAAAATGAATATTAATAAACTAATTTTCCAAATTCGCAGTCATAAACAGAGTACATTTCACCATCGCAACGACTCATTGATTGAGCATTGTATTTAGCTTCTTCGAAATCATCCATAATACGAATTGCTTGTGTTTGTCCAAATGTTCTGTTGTATTTACGATATAAAACTATCGCATAACCTTTCTTTAAACTACCGATTCTTGGCATATTGTATCCTCCTATTTTTAAATAATATTTTGTATGTTATATATAGTTTTACAAATAAAAAAACCTCAAAAATTTTGAGGTTCTTCTATTTCTTCAAATCTTAAAAGTTTTTACTTACTTCTAAAAATTTCATTAAATAAGATATTTGTCTTTCTTCTAAAAGTTCGAATTGTAGTCTATTAAGTTCATTAGTATAGATTAAGAATGGAGCATTTTGTTCAACTATTTTAGCAACTCTTTCCATTCTAAATTGAACATTAGCTTGTAAAATTTTTTGAACTTCTTTTAATTCATTGTATTCAGCTTCACGGTTTACAACTTTTGAAGTAAAGATTGATGGATATGCAAATTCACCTAACCATTTATATACTTCATCATCAGTTTTTAACTGACCAATTTCATTATCGTAAACTCCTTCAGCAACTGATTTAAATCTACTTTGTAGGTCAGCAACTCTTAATTCATTAAATAAATAACGTTTCATTTCACGATAATTTAAGTGATAACTTTCACCAAAAATAGCTAATAATAATCTTTCTTCTGGTGTAAGTGTTTCTTTATCTTCTCTTATTCTTTTAGCGTTTACAATTTTTGAATTAACATTATTAATCTCTACAATTAACTTTTGAATTGCTCTTAAAACATCAATATTTTTCAATTTTATCTTCTCCTTATAAATTAATTTAACTTCATATATTATTATAGTTTTAGAATATTAGTTTTTAAGAAATAAACAATATTTAAAAAATTATTCATAAATTTTTAACTTATTATGGTTTTCGCAATAATAAACATTGTCACCAAAATCCAACATATTGTAAACATTAACATCAACAATAGTGGTAATAACATTACCATAATCAGTTTCAGTTACAACTATATATTCTGTATCTTTATAGTGATACCAACCACCATAGCCTTCGTTAATATACTTATCTACTACAATGGTTGATACATATTTATGAACTTCTGGTTCTTCATTTTCGTTCATTTTTATAATTAAAATAGTTCCAATAGTTATTAAAACAATTCCTAAAATTAATCCCAACCAAACCTTGATTAGACTAATTTTATCTTTATTCATATAAATTTTCCTTTACATAAGATAAGATTTCACAAGTTCTAATTTTATCAATTACTTCATCGTTTCTATATACTAATACATAAGCATCTTTATTTAATTCGAAGCTTTCATCTGATAAAATGGAATTTCTTCTTAATCTTTCTTCTTCTGTAATTGAAGTATTAAATTTCATATTTTTAGTCTTTTCACCTAAACATCTGATTTCAATTTGTGTTTCTTCTAATGCGAAAACATATCTATTACCATAAATTTCTAAGTCTAAAATAGCACCTTCTAAATCAACATAGCAACTTTCAAACCATAATGTTTTTTGGCGGTTTGGTAATAATAATTTAACTTGGAAATTATAAATTTCGGAATTATCTTTTAAATTAGAGAAAAAATTGATATTATTTATTAATTCTTCAAAATTATTAAATTCTACAATACTATTTATCTTATATAAAACTTCTAAAGGATTATTATAATTCTTTTCTACACCATTTTTAATAACAGTGCATGGATAAATAATTGTATATTCAACATCATTAAAAGTGAATTTAATCCTTCTATCAGTCTTTAAAAATTTATAATTAATACCTTTTTCTTCTAAAAGGTTTTTAGTTAAAATTTCATAACTTTTAACACTTAATGAATCTCTATAAGGAATAGTTGGAACAATATTTTCTTCATCAACTTCTACAACTGGCTCAACGATTACTTCTTCAGTTGCTTTTTCTTCAACACTTGAACTAGGTTTTTCGAAAATATTTGAAACTTTATTAGTCATTTCTTGAACAGTATCACCAACGATTTCTAAAAAAACTTGATTGCCATCTTTTTTAGTTTCTTTTGGTGTTTCTTCTTTTGATTCAAATAATTCTTCAATTTCTTTTTCAAATTCTTCTCTATCTGAACTAACTAATTCTTCTGTTTCTTCCTTATAATCACCATCTATCATACCAGCTTCTCTTAACTCTTCTAGCTCATCAAATGTTAAATCGTTAGGTTCTGATTCATAAAGTTCATATAATTGTTGAAGGTGAATTTCGTTTAATTCATCTTCGTCATACTCATCTTCTTCATCATATTCATCAGTTTCTTCGTCATCTTCTAAAAAAAACATTTCATCAGTTAAATCTACTTCTTCTTCATAAGTTGTATTATCAGCTTCTTCTGTTGCAGTTAAATTTTCTTCTACTTCTTCAACGAAATCTTCTGTTGATTCTTCTAAATTTTCTTCAACTTTTAACTCTTCGCTATCTGAAGAAGTACCTTTACTGGGTCTTATTTTATTAAGTTTTTCTTTATTTTCTTTTAAAATTTCTAACTTATTAGGACTTTCTTCGAACTCTTTTAGAATATCAAGTTCTGTAACTGTTTTTTCTTCTTGAACTTCTTCAACGCTTTCAGTTTCTGGCTTTGTAAATTCTTCTTCATCTACATTTTCTAAATCACTGAAATTATTTTTAGTAATTTTTTGAGTCAATTCTTCTTCGAATTGTTCTAAAATTTGAACTTCATTTAAATCTTCAACTTCATCTAAAGGTAGTGTACTTGTCCCTTCAGTAACTGCTTCTTCAGTTGTTTCTTCTACATATGAATTATCACTTCCGGTAGTTCCTAGTTCTTCATCTACACCAGTTTGTACTGTTTCTGCAACAACTTCTTTGGTTTTTTTAGGTTTTAATGAATAATTATTGTCTTTTAAAATTTTGTAAACATCAGAACGACTTAAATTTAATTCGTTACAGATTTCTGTAACAGTTTTGCCTTCTAAGAATAAAGCGATTGTTGTAAAAATATACGAACCTAAATTTTGATAATCTTTATAACTATAACTTTTTACTATCATGTTTTTGTCTCCTTTTTTATCTTTTTTTGTTTTTTTATTTAGTATATATATTATAGTTTTTTAGTTTGATAAATCGGGTTGGTGTATTAAAAAACGCAAAAAAATATAACTTTTTTAAAAAAATAAAAAGGTTATGTAAAATAACCTCTTCATAAATTAATTCAAATTATAATTTTGATTTAAATATTTTTCTAGCTAAAGCAACTACCTCTGGACATGGGTCAGTGAATAATGCAAATAAATCATTTTCTGAAATTTCTTCTTCTTTAAGAACAGTTAATCTAACATTTTCATTTTCATCTTTTAATGCAGCTTGAACAATTTTATCAGAAACAACATTTAATTTTAAAACTGAAACTTTAATTTCTTCTGATTCTTCTTTAATTAATAGTTCTAAAATTTCGATAGGAGTAGCTTCATTTTTAGCTAAATCCAATTTTAATTCATATTGTAAATCTTCTGGTAAAATCTTAATTCTAGCAAATGCTGATTTTAAAAATTGTGAATCTTTTTCTAATTCTTTATAAACTTTAGTATTCATTATATTATTTTCTCCTTATAAATTTTATCTATCTAAATTATAGTTTTTGAAATAAAAAAAGGTTAATTTATTTCAATTAACCTCTTATTTTTTTGTTTTTTATATTTTTTTAATTGCTTCATTATATGCTTCAATAGTCATAGAACCATTTTTAACACATTCTTTTAAATACTCTATAATAGGAGAATCTTTTTCATTTTTTAAAGCATTTGCTATTTCTCTATCATTATTTGAAATAACATGACCATAAATATCTGTTGTTGTTGATACTCTTGAATGACCTATTCTTTTTGACACAGCAATTAACGAAGGTGTTTCTTCAATCATAATAGAAGCATATGAGTGTCTTAATGAGTGAACTGTATAATGTTCAAAACCTAATTCATCTAACAATCTATTTAGCCAAAGATTGATTGTAGATGGTGAAATAAATTTTCCATCTTCTCTTATAAATAAAAATTCGCTTTTTTTAAGTCTCATATTACAATAATGCTGATAATCTTTTAAAACATCGATAACTTCATCAGCAACAGCAATCACTCTTGTAGATGAAGAATTTTTTGTTTTATTATAATAAAATGTACCTTTTCCTTGAACATAAACAACCGTACTTTCTATAATAATTTTTTTATCATAGAATAAAATGTTTTCCCATTTCAATCCCATCAGTTCTTCTTTTCTCATACCAGTGTTTAATAAAATCACAAAAGCAGTTTTTATTCTTATATCTGGATAATTCGAAACGTAATCATGAAAAATTAAAAATTTTTCTTTATTCATACATTTTGTTTTCTTGTTTGGTTCTTTATTTTTCACTGGTTCTACATAATTTGCTGTTGCATAATTTTCTGAAATATATCTTTTTCTAACAGCATAAGATAAACTTGCTTTCAAAAATGAAGTATATTTTTTCTTAGTATTAAACGCAATTTCTACCTCTTCTTTTTTGATTTCAAATAATTTTTCGATAGGAATTTTTACTTTTTGAGAAAATTTTTCTGCCCAAAGTTTTCCAACATTTTCGCCTTTCATAGCTTTTGTTAATGTTGCATGTTGAATTTTCATTTCTCTTCTCATCTTATGATAAGTTAGTCCTTTATCTTCTAATAATTGATTGAAATTGGTTTTTGGATAATAATGTTCAACTTTTTTTGTAAGTTGATTTACTTTAGAAATAAAATTTTCGATTATTTCTGGTGTTAAATTTTTTAATTTAATATGTCCTATTTCTTTAATTACATATTTAGAAACTGTTTCTAATCTTGTAACCGTGCTTAAAGTTAAATTTTCCTTAGCATATTTAAAATAAATATCACAAAATTCCGCATAAGTTAAAGAGTTTGAATCAACTCCTAAATACATTTCTTTTTCACATTGTTTTATAAATTCGAAATCTAAATTGTCTGCTTGTTTTTTTAACTTTGCGGATGTTAAATTTGCATCCAAATATTCTTTTTTTGAATGATAAATTTTTTCTTTTGTCGTAGGATGAACTCTTCTAAATTCCATAATAATATATGGATTTCCTATTTTGTCATACCTAATTTGTCCGTAACTCATAATTCAAAATATCTGTTAATATCGTCTAAATAAAAATAAATATTGTTTTTAAAACGAAATCCAGAAACTATCCTTTCTATAAATAATTTTTTTAATTTGTAAAATGTGATATCAATATTTTTCTCTCTTAAATATTTAATAACATCACTTGATTTTCTAATTTTTCTTAAATTATTCATAATAAACACCTAATACTGTTAAAGTTTCATCATAATCAATAAGAACTTTGTTTCCAACTTTTATGTTATAAACTTTATTTTCTTTAACTAATGTATTAATCATATATCTTGTTATAGCAGTTTCGGGGTCTTCATTTTTAATACTTTTTAAAGTTTCATTAATGCTTCTTAATTTTCTTTTTTTAATATCTAAATTTAAATTTTCCATAGTTAGCCTCCAAATTTAAAAGTTTGTAACTAACTTATAGTTTTTTTAAAAAATAAAAAATTACTAAAAAATTTTAAAGAAAAAAATAAAATAAAAACTATAATCTTATATTTTTGGTAGCACAAGGGTCTTGAATTAATTTATTCGTAATTTCATTCGAAAAATATTTTTTATAAAGCGAAAGATTCATTTCGATTCACAAAAAGAAAATATTGAAGAAGTTCGAAATATGTTGATTTTAAAGCATTTTTTAAACAAAACACATGATTCAAAAATAGTTGCAACCACTCTCCAAAAGTAGTGACCTACCAAGAAAAAACCTTGACATCACAATATATTTTTAATATAATGCTATTGTCATTCGAAGATTTATTCGAAGTTTTTCGAAAAATAACATACACTTCGAATAAAAACATCGTGCTACCAATATAAATAGGAGATTGGTATATCGGCATTACAGCGGTCTCCAAAACCGTTAAGGGGGGTTCGACTCCCTCATCTCCTGCCATTAGCACAGAAAACGTAGAACTTAAAGTTCTACTTTTTTTATTTTCTAAAAATAAACTTTAAATGTATAAAAATGAGTTTTATTATGAACAGTTATGTTCCTCCTTTCAAAAACATTATAGCATAAATAAAAGCAAGATTATATATCTTAAGCAATTTATTTTTCTTATATTATATATAATAGGATAGAAACAAATAAAAAAAGAGGATTAAAAATCCTCTAAAAATTAATACTTTTTATTATTTGTATTTTTTCTTCTATTGCACTTCCAACAAAGTGTTTGAAGATTTCTTTTAACTGTTTTTCCACCTTTCGAAATAGGCTTAATATGGTCGATTTCTAATAATAAATGAGGCTCATCTTTAATTGATACACCACATTTTCTACATTTATATCCATCTCTTTTTAGAACTTCTTTACGGAGTTCTTTTGTCATTTTACTACGTTCTCTTGTTCTTTTTCTTTTCTTATAAGTTTTAATTTTATTAATTAAGTAATAAAGAAATATAAGAGCTATTAATATTAAAAGAGCATACTTATAAAAACAATCATGTATTAAAATCAATATTACAACCATACTTTCAAATTATTATTTTTCTATTTTTATATATTTAACATTTATAAGTGGAAAAACATATTTTTTATTATCTTTAGCCGTAACATGTAAAGTTATCTCACCAAACATATGAGATTTAACATCTTCTACAATTATTTGTTCATCATTCATGAAAATTACTGTAATCATTTAATCACTTCCTTAATATTAATTATAGTTTTAATAAAATAAAAAGAAGCTAAATTTATAACCTCAATTAAAAATTTATTTTTTTCTTCTTATCTGAAATTATTCCATTGTTGATTATTTGATAAAAATGATATTTTCCAATATAATAATCAACAATATAATTCATTTCTTTACAAGATTCATTTACAGTATTAATAATTATTTTAGTTTCAGAACTATCACTTCTTAAGCTTTCAATTAATAATTTATCATTAATTTTTATTTGTTTGATTACTTTATTTGTTTCATTTGATAAACCAATATGTGTTTGTATTTCACATTTGTATTTTTTTATTCCTTGTTTTCTTAATTCTTTACTTTTAGTATTATAATCATCTGCATCTATACTTGATGAATTATTATAGTGAAAATAATAATTATTTCTATCTTTTTTCTTTAATTCAAAATCACATTTTTGTTCGTAATGAGTTAAACATATAGGTTTATATTTTAGGTGATATTTTGCAGTTTTTTTAATTTTCTTAAAATTGTTTCTTAATATAATAACTTCTTTAGTTAAAAATTTTGACTTATAACTTAATACTGATGAAATTATAGTTCCTATTAAAGCTAAAATAGATGTAATTAAAGTTGTAGTTATTTTCCAATCCACATAAAAGCCTCCTTTTATATAAATATTGCTTTTTAAAAAGTGACACATTACTTATAGTTTTAGAAAAAAGAAAAAGAGGAATTTTCCTCTTAATCAACCTTTATATTATTAACTTTTATCGATTTTTCTAACTCATCTAAAGAACTTTCTAGCCAAGCATTAATTTTATCTTTAGCTACTTTTGGTAATAAATGGTCATATTTACCTAATATTTGAATTAATGTTAAGCATTGAACATCATTTGAATACATTGCTAATTCAACTCTTTCTTCATAAGTGTGAGAGTTAAATTTTTTAGCAATAGGTTCAGAAATCTTAAAATATTTTTCTTCTAATTTTTTAGACATCTAAATTCTCCTTATAAATTATTCTTCAATGTAAAATCTAATAGTTAATACATTTATATTTTCTTTTCTAATATCAACTTCTAAATCTTCAAATACATTTAATAAATCTTCTAAAGCATCCATAGAAGCATCTTTCAAAATACTTATAAAACCTTCAATAGATGTTTTACCTTCAAAAGTGAATAAATGTTCTTTTAGACCATTGAAATCAGTTAATTCTAATACAAATCTTTCATCATCTGTTAAACTAGGGTGATTTAAAACTAACTCTTTTTGTTCGCTAGTTAATTTAAAACTTCTTCTTAGTTTTAAACCTTTTAAATTATTTTGAAAATATTCAATAGGTAAATCTATTAAATTATACTTTAAAGCTAAATCTACATAAGTTTTTTCATAAATATTATTAGGTTCAGATACTTCCCATGATTCCTTTAAAGTTCTATTTTTATAAGTTAATATTTCAATACCTTTATTCATATTAAGACCAAACCCTTCTAGGAACTGCAGTTACACCTTCTGTATCTTTTGTATAGAAATCTTCTTCACCTTTACCAGAACAAATGTTATTATTTGAATCTATATAAACAGTTTCATTAAACCATTCAGAATCTTTTAATTTAGTGGTATTATTAGTTGCAGAAACTGCCACATCAGTTCCATTTGATGAAACAATAATATTACCATTCAAGGCTTCAAATTTTAATGTTTTTTCATTAAATACGCTAGTTACATAAACTTTATCAGTATATTTTGCAACTCTTGAAATAAAGTCTTGTGTAGGGAATACATTATTATAATTAGAAGTATATTCACTACCACCAGCACAGCAACATACAGTAACAATACTAGGTTGAATCTTGCTTAATAAACATTCATTAGATGAAGTCTTAGAACCATGATGACCAGCTTTGAATAAATCTACATGAGGTAAAGTTTTTTCTTTTGTAGAACCGTCATAATACTTAGCCATTTCTTCTTCACCTTCAAGTTCTAAATCGCCAGTAAGCATAAAATGATGGTCATTATAATTAAACATTGTACAAACCGAATAATTGTTTTCATCATCTGATTTATTGAAGTAATAATAGTTATATAAAATTTCCATTGTAATATTGTCAGCTAATTCATAAACTCTTTTAGCACCATTTTCATTATTATAACAAGATGCAGCATCATATACTTTTGTACCTTTATTTTCACAATAATCAACTGCTTCTAAGAAATCTTCATAAATTTGAGAAGTTTTATTAGATAGGCTTGCTGTAATAATAGTTCCAATTTCATATTGATATAAAATACCAGTTCTTGTAGAAGCACTAGCAGAGCCTACAAAAGCAGCAATATGGTCTTGGTCACCATGAGTTTGAATGACATATTCTAATTTACCATCAGTGCAATATTTATCTATATAAGATTTAATAGTAGTTGCACTATTTTTTCTTGAACCAGCATCAATTAAAATATCTACATCACCAGCTTTAATATAAGTGGAATCACCAGTATATTCATTACCTAATTCTAAAAAGTGCATTTGGAAATCATCATAAGTTACACCTTCAATAGTATTATTTTCGTGTGTAGGATTTTCTGTTTTTCCTATATCTGGTGTGATTTCAGTAGGTAAATTATTAATTAAATTATTTATTATACCTTCGATATCACAACTTGTTAATGTAAATGTTAAACACACCATTACTAACGCACTAAATATAATCTTTTTAAACTTTTTCATATAAAGTCCTCCTTTAATTTATAATTTTTATAAAACGAAATCTTTAATTTCTTTTTCAACTAATTTTCTTAAAGACCTAAAATTAAGTTCTAAATCTCTAAATTCATTAATAGCAATTAAAATATTATCTTTAATTAATTCATTAAAAATATAAGTTGATAAGTTAGAGAAATTTTTCATAACAAACTTATTTTGATTAAAACATTCCGGATGTAATTCTTTAAACTTAAATACTTCTTTGCTGATAAATTCTGGATTACAAAATCTTACAACGAACTTATGTTCCCATAAGAAATCTTGTTTATCTTCGTGATAATCAGTTCTAACTTTAACCTTTTTATCTCTAAAATCAGCAGTGATTAATTTAGCCCATGTTCTTCTACCATATATATTTTTATAATTATAATTTTTGATAATTACACCTTCACCTAAGCCTTTACCTTCATCAATTAGGTATGTTGAATTTTCTAACTCTGCTTCAATTTCTTCTATTTTAGGATTATAAATGACTTTGATACAAGGAATATATTTTAAGTGAAATTTTTCACAAAGGTTAGCATAAAAATCATAATATAAATAACTTTCTAATCTTCTTGATTTAAAATCATCTTTAAAATCTTCTTCTGTTATTCCATCTGGATAAGATACAACATCAAAGATATAAAATTGTCTCCAAGCATCTTTATTATAAGTTTTTAAAGTCACCGGAATTAACCATTCACCATAAATGATTGTATATTTAGGTAATTCACTTAACATTTTTATTAAATTTTCTTTAATTGTAGGATTATCATTAAAATATTTAATAAATTTATAATTATCTTGACTTTCTAAAAGTTGTCCTCTACGACCACCGAAAGCTAATTTGCCTTCGTCATTTAAATAAACGCAACAATTAGTTCCATCAATTTTAGGAAAAACATAAACTTTTCCGTTTAAAATTCCATCTGTTTCTTCACTTCCATATTTTTCAATATGTTGATATTTTTTAAATTTCATCTTTAAAACTCCTTCTTTAAATTATTTATTTTGTAGAATTTTGAACTGATACACAACAACAAATGTATTTTCCAGTATGAATTACATCACAGCTTTCTGAATTGTCATCAGTATCATAAATATATTCAAGAACTTCTTCATATAAAAATACATATAATAAATTATCAATATCATTTAAATAATACTCACAATAGGTATCATCTTTATTAAATGCCGTTCCTAAATATTGCATATTTGTTTTATCAGCCTCTAATAACTCAATTTGAGCTAATGTATTTTTGCATCTAAATTCATTCATTATACCAGCGTCAATAGCCCATTTTGGAGGTCTAAAAAAACTTTTAACACTAAATGGATACATATTTTCTATATCTTTCCATTGCTTTTTATTTAACTTTTTCATATGAATCACATCCTTATTTAACATACAATAATATTATAGTTTTTTAGTAAAAGAAAAAGCCTAGCTAACTAGACTTTTTGATTTTTTTAAAATTGCAAACATACTTCTATAAAAAGTTCCTAGAATTGATGCAACTGATAAAATGAATAATAAATGGTCAGAATTAAATGATAAAACAATAGATGTTATATAACCAATAATTGTTAAAATTCTAACAACAATATTTAAAATTTTCTTATTTTTCGAAGAAATTATTTTAATTAAAGATGTTATAAAATAAATAGCACACAAACAATTTAAGACATGAAATAAAATTTGAACACCAAAATTTAAGGTGAATTCCTGTTCTACAAAGTTTGAAATTGTGTGACCATATAAGAATCCAGAACCGATTAATACTCCTAGTAATACAAATGGAGCGAATATCGAAAATCCTTGTTCTTCTAAAAAATCAAAATAAGCATCAACTTTTTCATCATTTGATTTATCTGCTACTTGATTTTTAATTTCAATAAATTTAGGCATACAATTTATATCAACCAATGTTTTACCAAAAGACCACATCATAATCGGTATTACAAATAAACTTATTAACACATATTGTGATGGATATTTATAAACTAAATTTTTATTAACCATCCCAATTATACAAAATACTAAAAGTGTAATTACTAATACTGCATATGTACATAATGAAATTTTCATTATTTTTTTATTTTTCATTTTATTTTTCTCCTTCATTTGTTGGCAACGTTAAATAAGTTGCTTCTATTTTTGATATTTTGAATTGATTAATGTCTATATCGACACCATAAACCACTCTAATATGAGTGATAGCTTCTGCTTTACTATTAAATAATTTTATTTGACAATTATCAAGCATAGAATAATTATATCCATTATTTTTAAAACCACCACATGTCAATGTTTTATCATCAACTTGAACAATATATTTTTCTTGTTTATAAAACATTATTCATATTCCTTTTCAAAATGGACAATATAACCATCTGATTTTAAAGGGACTTTTTTATAAGGAACGCCATTTGGTGTAGTTTTACATCCATTTGGTGGATATGTGAATCTAACTTCCATTTTATAACCATTATCTTTGGCTAATCTTTCTAAAGCATCTTCTTTTGCTTTATCAATTTTTCTAAAATAGTAATTATTAGGTGGTTCTAATAAATAAGATTGTTGAGTTTTAGTTAATGGTTCATATTTATTTTCTTCTTCAACTATTATACATGATTTTGGTGGAATATATTTAACTTCTGTAGATTTTTTTTCTAAATATTCTTTATTTCTTCTAACCGCAGGTAATTTATTAATTTTTCTATATAATAAAGCATAATTTCCTACTGATTGAGCCGTTGTATTATATTTAACTGCAATATCTGCTAAAGGAATATGAGGATTATTATAAGCTTCTTCACCTATTTTTAATCTTTCATCAGCAGAAAATTTAGTTTTACTTTGTCTTTTCATAACAATTTTCTCCTTTAAATAATATACAACTATATTATAGTTTTTGAATTTGGAAAATCAGGTTAATAAGTAAAAAAAGAGGTTTAAATTAAAACCTCTATTCTTTCTTCAATCTTACTCATTTCCATAATAAGATTTTTAATTATTGAAGAAAATTCTGAATTTGCAATTATCGCACATTTATTTCTTAAATTTTGATTATGACGACCTCTTATAATTGCATTAATATCTTCCTCTGTAACACCTAATTTAGAACATAAAGAAATTAACTCTTTACGATACATTTCTTTTTGATGCAATTCTTCAACATTTTTAGTACATCTATTTTTGAATGTTACATCTTGAATTGAATCTTGTGGAAACCATGTTTCTCTTTCGATATATTTTTTATCTAAAGAAAATTGAGCCTTATAATGTTCGATAAAACTTTTATAAGCGTTTATTGAGTTTCTAGCATATTTTCCTATTTCCATAGAGTCATTTTTTAAATTCATACTTTCAAGAATGATATAATCAATATCAGTATCAACTTCTTCTACGGGGTAAGTTAAAAGAGCATCAACTGGTATTAAAGAAATTTCTAATCCTTTTGCTTTTAAATATTCAGATTTTCTTCTAACAATGTCATATTTGACATTACTATATCTTCTGTATGAACTTCTACTCAAAGAAATGCTATTCATAGCATACATATCAAAATTATTTAAAGCATCTTGAACCCAATTATTAATACAGATTGTAACTTGTCCCCAGTATTCATTAACTGAATTCAATTTATTACAAACAGTATCCCAAACTGAAGTCAATGCTTCATTAACGTAATCGTCAACTTCGCAAACTCTTGTATTCATTTTGTAATAACGTTTTTTAGCGATTTTGCTCATAGATTCTACATAAACATTAAATACATACTCTTTTGTATAAGGTACTCCTTCAATAATTATTAAATTTTCATTTGTTTTCATCCTTTTTTTCCATCCTTTTTTCATAAATATTCTTTGTCTTATATATAGTTTTAAAGGATTAAAAAATAGAAAAAAGCCCGAATTCAATTAAGAAAACGGACTTTTCACAAAAGGAGGACAAAGAGGTGTTACAATATATGAACTCATTTCTGAGATAAATTTTAATTTACACTACTATTATAGTTTTATTTTTATCAAAATCGTGATTATTGATGAAAAAAAATAAAAAAAGTGGTATAAACCACTTAAATAATTGCTAAAGCTTTCCAAAAAGTATTAGATTTGTGAAGCATTAATTCTTTTAAATCAGCAAGAATCGTTTCGTCATTATTATTTAATCTATCTAAAACAACACTTTTTTCTAATCCATATTCATCTATTACTTCTTGTGATGGAATATTTTTAAAAATATAAATATTAAAACTTTTACCATTTTTTAATAAGCTTTGCAATTTTTTAGGAAATGGAAATACTGGAATAATTAAATTTTCTGGTTCAATTAAATTTTGTTCTTTAAAACTTTTATAAACGTATAAAATCATTTTAAAATTTTTCCAACTTTACCTTCGAAATTTTGATGAGGTATTCCTTCTTTAACATAAGTATGAACAATAGCTCCATCAACAACTTCTGTAATTTCTTCTTTTAAATTTAAATTAACCATAGATAAAGGTTTTACATTTCCAGAAAAAATTAAATGTTCTTCATTTCCAAGTGCAATTATTGTAACTTCTCTCATAATTTTTCCTCCTAAATTGATAAAATAATTTGCAAGTTATATATAGTTTTAAAATTTTTTAAAATAAAAAAGAGCTTATAATAAGCTCTAAATTAAATTAGTCTAAATAAGGTGTTTCATAAGAATAAAACCAATAATCATTTTTGAAAGTTAATGAACCTTTACCTAAAAACCACTCAGTACCAGCAACTCTTATATCGTATTGTCTATCAATGCAAGTTCTAATAATATGTTCCATTAATTCTTTATCTGAAATAAAATTACCAGATTCATCAAATGCTTTTAAATTGTAATCATAATATGAATCTCCATATCTTCTTTGTTGACCACATCTTAAAGTTTCAATATTGATGGTATATTTCATATTAGAAATATCAAAATCTTTTACTTCTTTAGCAATATAACCCGGATTAGAACCGTAATAAGAAACTTTTTCTTCGTCATTTATTACTTCAACAACTTTTTTAACGATAAATGGTTTCCCTTCAACTAATTTTTTAGCAATATACATTGTATTATTCCACATATAATTTTCCTCCTATTTATTATAAATATTTGCTACTTTATATATAGTTTTTATAAAAAAAGACCAACTATAAAGCTGGTCTAATATAATTACTTACTAGGTGTTTCGTTAATATAGAATTTTCCACTATAATATACTTTATTGTTTCCAATTTCTGATAAACCGCATTCTCTAACAACGCCATCATTTGTTTGTAAATAATCTTTTCTAACAACATAATGTTTATAACTATATGTATTTGTTTCTACCACTTTTAATCTTTCGTTATGGTATGTTTTGTAATCTGTAAAATTAGCTACTGTCAAACCATTAGCATCAGTATTTGAATCACCTAAAATTTCACAATTTTCACTTTTTGGATTAAAATTAAACATTAATTCTTTTCCATTTTGAGTTATAACATTTGTTGAATAATCTTCGAAATCTTCATATCTCTTATTTTCTACTACTTTATAATCGTAAACATAATTCATGATATTAGTAGTTACTTCAACTGGTGTACAACCATTAAATGCACCAATAACAGTTAAAGTTAAAGCACTTAAATGAGCTATAACAGATGGTTCTGCACAATCTGGGATATATTGAGTGTAAACAGGAGCGTATGAGCAAGTGTTGTTTAGATAATGTGATTCAGTAATTTTAATCCAAATTTTATAATTGATACCTTGATTATCATTTACTAAATAATAATCTCCATCAGCAGTAACTGAGTCTTTTCTTTTTAATTTTTGTTCTGTTCTATAAGCTTGAATATTAAAATTTTCTTTATCAAATGCTGCAAGAGGAGCTGCCCAATAAGTAAATCCTTCTTTTTCATTATAAACTTTTAAGAAAACAAACATAGGATAACTAATTACTGTTTGTTTATCAGATGTATTATTAACTGTTTTATTTTCTAAAATATAGAAATCTTTACCAGTTTGTAAACCTTCATCAACACTTGAAACTACATTATTTAATTGATAAGTTGAAGTAACATCTTCTTCTTGTTTTTCAGCTACAAGATATTCATTATAACCAGTATCAGAAGATTCTTCTGAAATAAATGCTCTAATATATGATTCTTCTAATAAAGAATATGTATAATCTTTTCCAAGAGTTTGAGAATAATCATCTGTCGTAATAACAATCATTCCTAAACCATTAACATGTTTACCTACTTCAATAATATAATTATCTTGTCTACGAACATTTTGAGTATAATTACTATCTTCTGTTTCTCCATAAATTGTAATTGAACCTTCAACACCATGTACTAATAAGAATAAATTTTCTACATCAGTATAAATATTTTGAGTATAAATTCTAATTGTAACAGCAGAAGCTGTATTATAACCTCTATCTCCTATAATACATTCAGCTAAAGGAAATAATAATATGCCATCTGTTTTACCATCATAATATTCATAATCTGAAAAAGGTTCTATAGAACTCATATCAGTTGAATCATAATTTACATAACCTTGATAATAAGCATCTTCAAAAATATTAGGATTAGATACTGGAATAGATTGAACAAGATAATTTTTTTCAATTTCTTCATCTTCTTTATCATTTACATCAGTATTTGTATCATTTGAAGTATTATCATCAGTTGTTCCATTAGAACTTCCATTATTTGAATCAGATGTTCCTGTACTTTCTGATGAAGATGAACCTTCATTTCCCCATCCGTTTCCATTACCATCAGATACATTATCACCATTTGATTCACCAGAATCGCCATTTCCCCAACCATTATTATTTGTATTATCATTATTATCTGATGGGTTTTCTGGATTAATAGTAGTATTATCGTCTTCAGTTGGTTTATTTAAATTATCTTCATAATTTTTAATAGCTAATTTTAATGCTGCCAATTCTGCTGCATTACTATCAACTGGTTCTATTTTTTCATATTGTGTATCTATTATTGTTAAAGTATTGTTTTTAAAATCTAATTTATAAATAGTAATTTTATTTTCAGAATTAATAACTTCATTTACTTCAACTTTATAGCAATCTTTTGATATATTTTCAATTTTCGTATTTAATGCCGTTGCACTGCTTATAAAAGCATTATAAGGTGCATTGAAAATATCTTCTTCTAATTCAAGTTCTCCATCTTCATCTAAAATATAATTATTAAAAAAATATAATTTGTATATTGATTCAAGAGTTGATTTATAATATGTATTTTCTTTAAAAAATACTCGTCCAGCATATTTTTCATCATATAAGAATTCTATAATTCTATCACTTGTTTCGAAAGTTTCTGGAACAAATTCATCACCAGTATTAGTGTTTGAATTATTATCATCTACAGTTGGATTATCAGAAACAACAGATTTAAATAATTCTTCTGTTAATGGTTGTCCAACTGGAATGGTGCTTATTGCTACTAATGAAGAAATTTGTGCTGTAGATGTTACAATAGAACCTCCATTACGTTCAATCTCATCTACTGCCACCTTTGGAAATTCCACTTTTTTTAATTTGTTGGCAATTAACGTATCGTCAACTACTTCGCCAGCTTGTATAGTTTTAGTTACTATATAAATTTGAGTAGTTTTATTTCCGTCATCTTCAGTTGGAAGATTTACATCACCAGTCGAACCATCTTCTTTTTCTAATAAACTTACTAAACCATAATAAGTTATATCTTCTTTGACTACAATATTTGCGTCTAAAAGTTTCGTCTTATGTTCAGAATCAGAATACCATCCTTCAAATTCATAACCATCTATTGTAGGAATATGAGTATCAAGATTCACTTTATATCCTTTTTTGCCTAAAAAACTTGATTTAACATTTACTTTACCTTCTAAATCATTAACATGTAATGTAATCACATACGAAATATAATCATCTTCATTATCAGTCGCATCATTTAAATCACATGAAACACATAAGAAAAGGCAAAATAATGCACTAAAAATCATTAAAAATTTTTTCATTATATAACCTTCTTTCAAAAAATTTGTACCTATTATTTATAGTTTTAGAAGATAAAAAAATAAAAACTATTTTGTTTTATCTTGGCTAATCTTCAAGACAAAGTTCAAAATAGTTAATTTGTTCTAATTTTTCTTTAAAATTGGTTGTAATATAATCATAAATTTCTTTAAAAAATACTATTTCAGAGTTTTTAAAACTTTCAAAAATTTTTTTAGAAAATCCTATATAATTATTTTTATATGTTTCTAATGATAACATCATAATCTCAAATTTTCTTGAAATTTCTTTAGATGCTTTTTTTAATAAAGGATTATCAACTAAATATTTTTTAAAAATTTCTATATCTTCTTCTAATGAAATAATAACATTATTTTCATTTTTTTGATTTGTTAAATCTTTGTTATTTAAATTATTAGTTATTAAATAAGAAATAATAGGATAATTTATATTATAAGTTGTTTCAAATATTAATTTTCCCTTAATTTCGTTGTATGTTTTTATTCTCAAAAAAACACCTTCTTTGTTTTAATTTTTATAATATATAGTTTTAAAAAAAGTTTAACTAAATTTTACCATAATAATATTATAAATCAAATAAAAAACCGAGATTTTCTCTCGGCTTAAAATTATTAATTTTAATTTAAATTTTCACTAACTGTTTCATTTTCAGAGGTTTCTGTTTCTTCTTCTGGTTCTTCGACGTGTTCAACAGTAATTTCTTCACTGAATTTTATTGATGTTCCATTATAATAAATTGTAACTTTAATATAATAACTTCCAGATTTAAGAAAATTTTTTTCATTTTTAACATCTGATTCAAATTTTACTTTAAATAAATTATTTTCTAATAAATTTATTATTATTTTTTCAACTTCATTATTTAAAGTTGCAGTTAATGTTTTAATATTATCTTTAGCAAATGTATCCGAATATGATTCATTATCGTAGAAAAGAGTTCTTTCTAATTCTAAAACAAATTCTGGTTCTGAATAAGTGTATATATTAGTTGGAATTCCATTTTCATCATAAATTATAAAATCCTTTAAATATTCATTATTAAGTATTTTTTTAGCATAATCTGTTTTAAATAATTTGATATTAGTTTCATAGAAACTATCTTCTTCACAAGTTTCAAACAGTATGTTTTTCGAAAAACTTAATGTTGTTAAATTTTTACAATATGCAAAAGTTGCAACACTAACACTTTTTGTATTTACAAAAGTAATTTCTGTAATTCTTTGACAATTAAAGAACGCTTGTTGAGCTAAAATTTCATCATCTTTAATAGTTAATTTTTTTAATGTAGTTGGAATTCCGATATTAATTTCTTCATTAGAACTTATGCCGCCAAAAATCCAACCAAAATAATTATAAACAACTTCATCTCTACTTTTTCCAACAAACGGTATTGAAAGAGTTGCGATATTTTTTGAATTATATAACATTTTTTCTCCTATAACTATAACGGAATTTGGAATTTCAAATTCTAATAATTTAGTAAGACCAGAAAATGCACCGTCACCAATTTCATTTAAACCATCATTTAAAGAAATATTAAATAATGAAGTACAATTTCCAAAAGAATATCTACCGATTTTTTCAACAGTATTTGGAGAAACAAATTTAGAGATTTTATGACAATTATAGAAAGCAAAATCTTTTATTTCATTTAAATTGCTATTTTCTGTATCTACAAATGATACTTCTTTTAAGTTAAAACAATTTTCAAAAGCACTATTAGGAATTTCATCTAAAAATAACGGAATATTAATACTCTGTAAATCTACATCATCGTAAAAAACATGATGGTATAAAGAATAATTTAAATCATTAATATTATCTGGTAAATAAACTATAGTATTTTCGCTACAAGCTTTATCTAAACCTAAAAAATACATTTTATTATCTAAAATATAAATAACTGCTTCATAATTATAATTGTTTTTATTGTATTCGTAGTAAAATAAATTATTGTTAAATTTTTCTCCATTAGAATAAACTGCTAAAGCATATAAACCTAGTCCTTGATTAGAGTCATCTCCCACTTTTATGTTAAATTTAGAATTATTATAAATTTCTAATAAACAAAAATCACTTTCAAATGAACCTAATCCTAAATCTTCTAAAGATGAAGGTAGTACAACTCTAAATAAATTAGAACATTTTGCAAAAGCATAATTACTTATTTTCTTAATTCCTTCTTGAATAATTAATGTGTTTATTGTGTCATTGCCATAGAAAGCATAATCATATAATTCATAATTAAAATCATTTGTTAAAGAAGGTAAAGTTAATTTAGTTTTAATACCTAAATAAGAAACTAAATAATTAATATCATTATTTTTGTATAAGATAAATTCATTATTATATGTTGAAAGTTTGCTTACCTCATCTAAATCAGTGTATATATGTTTTGCTAACTTAGTGTTTATTTTAACTTGTGATAAATTATATATTTCTATTAATTTTGGACAATTAGTAAAAGCATAAGATTCAATATTTGTAATTGTACTAGGAATAATAACTTGAACTGTATTTACATCAAAAGCATAATTATTAATTTTAGTTACTTTTTGATTTTCAATATAGCTAGGAATTTTAACCATTGGATTATTTCCGGTATATTTAGTTATTGTTACCTCATTACCATTAAAAATATAATCAAATGAATCATATATTCCAAAATTCAAATAGCTTACACCTAAAGCATTAACTAATTTATGTTCAGTAAGATTCAATGTTTCGTCAACAGGAATATCTAAAGTTTTTAATCTATAATCCTCACCAACTAAAACGTTTATATCTTCGAAGTTAAGTTTTTCGCCGTAATCAAAAGTTTTTACAATTTCTAACTCATTATTAACATTGATGGTTAAATCGCATAAACATTTTACATATATTAAGATTTCATTATCAGTTAAAATGCTATCCACTTTATATTCAAAATTATCAACAACTTTTAAATAACTCGAATCATAATAATAATTTTCTACTTTTAAATTTTCTAAAGTAGGTAAATTAGTTAATTTTTTATCCGAAAAAATATCATCAATATGAATTGTAGTAATCACCTTTTCTTCAAAAGGATAAATTAATTTAACATTAACTTTTTCTAATTCTTCATATTTAAGATAGATTTTTAAATCTTCAGATACTCTTAATTTACTTGTTATAGGTTTTTCGAAATTTTCATCTAAGAAATATCCTATAAAATTATAATGTTCAACATTAGAGTCTAAACTCGCTACATTAAACCAACTATTAATACATAATTGTTTTGTGGTTGTTTCTTCAAAATTTGTAAAACATTTTATAAATATAACATCAGTGTATTTTTTCTCATAACTATAAATATAAAGTGTTGTATCAGCTGTTATAATTAATTCGTTATTAGCTTTTACAGTTAATTCTTCATCATAATACCAACCATCTAAAATATAATTTTCTTTTTCGACATAATAATCTGTAATTTTAATCTTTTCATTTTCATATTTTTGAACCTTTAAAGTTTCGTCATTACATAAAATATTTATGTTAAAAATTTTTAAAACAGTATATTTGGCATATAAAGTAGTATCTTCTGTTAAAGAAATTTTGTTTTCAACTTTTTTTGTTAAAGTTTCATCATAATACCAATTTTCAATTTTTATACCATCAATAGTAGGTTGAACTGATTTTAATGTAAATTCTTGTCTTTTAATCATTGTTTTTGTAGTTGTGTTTTCACCTACAATTAATGTTAGAACTACATCAATATTTTCTTCTGTCATCTTAGCATATAAAGTTGTAATATTATTTGCATAAGAAATTTCTTCTAAAGTACATTCTGTTTTATAATCAGCATCTAAATACCAACCAGCAAATCTATAACCTTCTTTAGAAGGAATGTTGTTTATATCTTTTAAGTTAAATTTTTCTCCTTCATTAATTGTGATTTTATTCTCACCTAATTCAGAGATTATTGTTATTTCAAAAGATAAGTTATCAGTTGTGGGTTTTTGTTCTTCTGTGGGTTCATTTTTTTCAGTTGATTCTGGTGTTTCAGTAGGGGTTTTTTCATTTCCTAATAAAGAACACGAGGCTAACATACTTACACACATGAACAAAAATAATATTCTTTTTAAATTCAATTTCATATATTTATAACTCCTTAAAATATTTTATATTTTAATTATAGTTTTCAAAATAAATAAAAAAGCTAAGAAATTAATCTTAGCTTTAACTTTTAATTTAATTCCGGCAGAATTGGTTCTGGTTCTGGTTCAACATCTGGATTTTCTACATCTTCTATTACAATTTTTTCATTATAAACTTTAAAATTATAAGACATTTCATATTGAACAGATTGTTTAATTCTAGTGTAGATGAATGTTGCATCAATATTTTCAACATCATCGATTTTTACACCATCAAATACTAATCCTTCTACAAACATATCAGTAGTCAATTTATATTCTTTTTTACTTCCATCTTTTAAATTAACAGTTACTTCACCTAAATAACCATTTTCGTGTAATGTATTGTTTGTATAAGTTGTAGAATTAACTGCTGTTGAATAACTTAAAGTATTACCTAAACCACTTACAAAACTTATACCTAGTTGACCATAGATATTACCTTTAATAGTAATATAATCTGATAAAACTTTAGTTGAAGTTGTTAAAGTTGATGATGTAGGAGTGTTATCACCATCAAATTTATAATTATGCCAATTAATATCACCAGTTGGAAAATCATAATAAAAATCGCCACAAATTTTGCAAGTATAACTATCAAATTCTGGCAATTCACTTAAAGAAGTAGCTAATTTACCTTCAGTGCATTCATAATCATGATTCAACTTTGTAAGTTCTTTATTTATAATAATTATTCCATCGCCGTATTGTTGTTCGCAAGAAGAACAATTATATTTAGCGAAATAATAACCACTTTCAGTACAAGTTGCTTTCACTTCAGTTTCTTCTAAAAGAACAAGATTAACATGATATTTGAATAAATCTTCATCAATAGGAATTTCTTCCATACCTTTTTTATAATCACAATTAACACAAACTTCACCAGCAGTATAACCAATACCATTTACGCAATTAGTTTCTTTTGCTTCAATGTAAACCAATTCGTGTTCATTTTCATTTGCGTAATAAGTTGGTTCGGTAAAAACTTTGCCGCAATTTTTACACTTTTCAGTCCCAGTGCATCCTTGTTCTCCACACATTGTAGGAACAACTACACCTTCCCAAATTAAATCGTGTCCAGTAGTTTCAAGAAATTCACTTTCTTGTTCAACATAATTACATCTATCACAATAAATTTTATCTGTTAAACCAGTTTCTGTACATGTAGGTGCTTTTCCCTCAATAGTGACTAAATTATGACCTAATACATCAACATCAACTATTTTACTTTGAGTTTCAAAATAAGGTTTAGTAAAAGTTGCGAATAGTTTTTCTGTACCTTTTTCACCACAAGAGGTAAATACTAACACTTCTTTTGAAACATTGACTGTTTCTGTAACTGTTTCTGCAACATTATTCGAGCAAGTTCTTGTAGCAGTTACTTTTGTATTATCATCATTCCAAGTATAAGTAATTGTATAATTATGATTCAATTTATCAATTTCTTTATAAGTTGAGTAATCACAGTATAAACAAGTATCGTATTCGTTCCAGCCTTTTTCAGTACAAGTAGGTAATTGAGCATTATGATGTACTAAATTATGTCCACTTGAAGTTGTAGTTACTTCTTTTGATTGAACTGTGAATAAACTATTAGAAAAAGTATCACTTACATAATTAATTAAGCCATCGCTTGTACAAGTAGCTTCAGTAATAATATAAGAATTTACATTTACTGTTTCTGTAATTTCTTTTTTACATTTTTCACATTTAGCAACACCAGTAACTTTTAACATATCGTTTGAATATGTATAAGTTGCATCATTATATTCATGAACACAAACTTCAACTGGTGGAGTTGGAGTTGGCTCTGGTGTTGGTTCTTTTCCACCCAAAGTTAAAATCAAAGTAGTTGTTAAACCACCAATAGCAACTAAACTTGATATACCTAAAATTAATTTTTTCAAAATATCATTCTCCTTTTGTTATTTTACATTGAATTAAATTTTTTAAATTTTTCTAATTCTTTTTGCTTTTTCGGTAAATATTCTTTTGGTAATTCTCCTAAATCAATTAAATCTTTTAGAGGAATTTCAAAACAATAAATGCTTCCGTTGTTACCAACAGAATAATTATCAATTTTTTTGCAATCTATTGCATAAAGATTAGGGTAATTTTCATCACCACAGAAATAAATTAAGGTATTTTCTTCTTCACTTACCTTATCACAATTTACTAAAACCATATTATCATGGTATCTAGGTTGCCAAATTGGAATTGCTTTTCTCATAATAAATCATCCTCTGCTAATAAATCATCAATATCTTCATCTTCAATAATTTCAATATTTTTAAAACTAACTTTTGAAGCATTAAAATCATTAGTTTTACTATACGAAGTTTTTAATTTGTTTTTTAAATCATTTAATACGCTATGAAAATTTATACCACTTACGGCAAAATACCCATCATAATATATAGAATTTTTAGGAACATTAGTTAATTTACATGAAATTTTAAAAATTTTATCAATATTATTGAAGCTAACTTTTACATTTTTAGTATATTTTTTTAACTTATTAGTGATTTCAATTCTATTAGCATCTGATAAATTAATATTTCTTGTTGTAATCTGCATATAAAAAACCTCACAATCTTTTGAATTACATTAATATTATAGTTTTTAAGTTAATAAAAACGGGATTTCTATTAAAAAAATAAAAAAAGAAGGAGAAAATTCTCCTTACTCTAAGACTCCATATAAAGCATCAAAATCTGTATCATAAGCTTCTTCATTTGATGATATGAAATTTTCATCGCACATTTCACGAGCCATTATTATATCATCAAAGAAAAATTTATCCTTTGGTGATAATGATTCCTTTAATTTATCTTTGTCCATATTTTGTTCCTCCTATTTATAATATTTAATGAACTATCTTATATATAGTTTTTTTATTCCTTTAAACAGTTATAATATTTTTTTTATATTTTAAAAAATTTTTAAAATTATAATTATGGTTTATTTAACTTTTTTATATTAAAAATATAAGTTTTTGAATTAAAAAGTTTTGAAATCTTAAAAACTCTTATAGTATTATAATAAGGATAACATATAATAGCAATGAAAAACGGACAGTAAAAAAATAAGAAAAGAGGAGAAATTAATCTCCTCTAATTAAAATGGATTTTCTTCATCAAAATCTTCAATATCAGAAAATAAACTTGGTTCTTCATCTTCTTCAAAATCTAATAAATTTAAAGTTCCTAAGTTTTCATTTTTTTGAAAACTAGGTGAAGTTTTTGGCTTAGTTTTAGGTTTAGATTGATTAGAATTTTTTGGAGTATAAGTTTTTTTAGCATTTAAGCATTCCATATAAAATTCTTCATCTTCTATTATTTTTTGAAGAACATAAATAGTAGCATAAACATCAGCTAAAGCATTATGAGCATAATCTGTATAATCCCAACCAAAATACTTTGAAGCAGTAATTAATTTATTATTCTCTGTTTCGATATTATGTTTAGTTTTGAATTTTTTCCAAAGATTTAAGACATCAATTACAGCACTATTTTTTTCTATTGAATACCAAATATTAGATGTAATCATTCTAACATCGAAAGCTACATTATATCCTAAAACGATAGAATATTCTTTAAACTTAGCTCTAAATTCATCCTTTCTTTCGATTAAAGAAAGTTTATCACATACCATTTCTGGTGTAATATGATGAACAGCCATACTCTTTTTCCAAGTTCTTTTTCGAGTGATTGAAGTTCCGCCTCGTTTTAACTGATTGACTTTTGGACGAGTATTAAAGAATTCATTAATAGTTTCTCCTTTAAAATCTATTAAAGAAAGCTGCAATATATCATCGAATTTAGTAAAACCTGTAGTTTCTGTATCGAAACACATCCAAGGTCTGATTAAATTTGGATATTCAAAATCTTGTGGTAAGATAATTTCTGAAGTTTGACAATTTGTTATTTCATTCATATTTATAATTCCTCCTCTTTATTGAATAAAATCTATAGATTATATATAGTTTTAAGTTTTTAAATTTTTTAAAATGAAAAAAGGAAGAAAAATAAATCTTCCTTTTAATCGTCTAAGAATACTGTATTATCTAAGGTTTCTAACTTATCTTTAATATATTTAAAGATTCTTTCTTCATTCCATCCTCTAAATAAAGTAAATGGCAAGTATAAAGTTTTTTCACCTATACCGTAAGAAATACTTCTTGAAATATCATCTTTAGAAAAATGATAATCAAGAGGTTGACCAAGACCGCTCATATATTTAACTTCATTGTATAATGCGTGCCAGTAAAAATTAAATTTTCTTAAAAAGTTAGGATTCGATAAAGGATAACACATTTTTGTTAATTCTAAATTTTCTCCAACATCTTTTAATCTTACACACATTAATGAACTGAAATTTCCTATTGAACCACCACAAGCTGCAATTAAACCTAAACTATGACCTTCAAGTTCTAACTTTTCAATAGTAGCTAAAACTCTTTGTCCAATTTCTCTAATTGTACCATTAGATACATTGGCTGGAACAGACATATCAAGCATAATATTTAAGTTTAGTTGTTGTCTTTTTTGTTTATATTGACGGAACATATTATAAGGGTTACCATTTAAAACCCTTGAAATAATAGGTCTAGTACCAACAATATCAACTGCAACACCGTTTACTTTATCTTCACAAACGATGTCATCTAAGAAACACTTATATTTCATAATATCAACTTTTTCACCGACTCTAAATTTTTCAATATTAGTTTTATCAGGTTTTGTATCAAAATAATCACTATATTGATAATTAATAGTTGGTGCTGTTTCAATAAAATGAAGAAATTCTAATGGGTCATTCCAAAAATCTAAAAACATCTCTTTCATTACGCTGCACACTCCACTAATGCTTTGGCATATTTGTTTTGTGGTAATTTAATTGCAACTTTTTCAGAAATAGCTTTAATTAATTGTTGACTAACACCTTTTAATAAAGCTACCTCTAAAGCATTTTTAGTTCCTAGAATTTTTTCAGCTTTTAAAACTGATTCAGTTGCTCTTAAAGATACAACCATATTAGAACCTTGTTGTTCTTTAATTTCTCTAAATGCTTTAATGAAACTAATCCATTCTTTGTTGTTTCCAGATAATGCTAATTCTAACTTGTAGTCATTTTGCATTTCTACAAACATTAAACGGTCAATAATAGAAGCGTCTTGACGTTGACGACCTGCATAATTACTTGTAGCACCAGTCATCTTAGAGTTACCATCGGCAATAAATCTACAGTTTTTATGTAATGTAACTGTTTCATTATTAATAACAGTATAACCATTAGCTAATGCTGTATTTAAGTTTAAGATTAAGCTTGAATCGTTAGCATCGAATTCAGAACCATAAAGAATACCACCAGTTTTTGCCCATTTAGTAAATGAAGTTTCATGGAATTTTCCATAAGCATCTTCATAACCTAATAGGTCGATAGCGTTGCCCGGTAACATAAAATAGATTGGCATTTTTAATGCTTTCGCTACTTGTGTTACAAGGTGAGTCTTACCGATACCAGCACCAGAATATAAGTAAAGATTGAAACCATTAGCAACCAATTTTAAAACTGTTTCAAATTTTTCGTGATGCAATTCACCCGGAATTTCATTCATCACTACTTCATTGACAACAATTTGAGTAGCTGGTAATTGATTTTGTAACATAACATTTGTTACATTTTCAATAATTTCATTCTTTTTAGATTCTAATGTTTGGTTTAATAAATCAACAGCATTTTGTTGAAGAACTAATTGATAACCAGATAAGGTTTGTTCTGCTATCTTTTGTAATTCCTTGATAACTAATTCTTTTGGAATATTAGCATTAACGCTACTATCAGTATGAGTATTAGTTTGATGTGAATTTTCATTTGAATTTTGATTTTGTGATGAGGTTACATCAGTTGTATCATTATCTTCTGCAAATTCTTCAAATTCTTCTACTACTGGTTCTGGTTTTTGCTCTATTGCTGGAATAATTGGTGCAGAATAAGTTGGTTCATTCTTTTCATAAGCATAACCTTTAAAACGGTCGCCATTAAAGAATGTTTCATCTACAAACTTATCTAGTTCTAAATCAGCTACATATTTACCTAACATCATTGTGTAATTACCATTAGGCATTAGTTTAGCTAAATTTACACCATGATAACTTCTTATACCATTTAATGTAAAGTTACCACATAATGAAGATAACATTTTCACTTCACCATTTTTATAGGCATTTTCTTTAAAATAATCAACAGCTTCTTTTAAGTTAGTGTTTTTTGCAATAAAACTTGCGATGTTTCTTACGTTTGTTTCGTTCATACGAGCAGGTTTCTTAACCTTTAAATGAGGTAATGTATAAAAGTTATACATATCTAAGAATCCTTCAATAAGTCTTGTGCAACAAACAGTATTTAAATAATTTGTAATTTTCATTTATTTTTCCTCCTAATTTCCATCCTTTTTTTAAAATAAAAATTTACATCTAATATATAGTTTTTAAAAAGAAAAAGAGGAGAACTTTCTCCTCTAATTTTAATGAACTCGTCTTACAAATGAGAAAATTGAACTAATTTTTTCTTCTAATTGTACACTTTGTTCTTCTGGCTTTTTTTCAGATTGTTTTTCTAATTCTTCTAAAAATTCAGCATATTCATCATAATGTGATGCTTCTGAAGTATTAACACCTTCGCCATTGCTATCATTATTATGATTTGGATTATTAGAATTACCATTTTGATTGCCGTTTTGGTTATTAGGACGATTAAATGGTTTAGAGTTTGAATTAGTAGTCATTTCTTCACCAGTTGCTGGATTAACAGAAACTACACTCATACCTCCGCCATCACCATTTTCTCCATTACCGCCATCTTCACGAGAAATATTTTTAATAATATTTTCTTCATGATATCGTGGCAATTCATCAGTATCTTTTGGGTCAAAATTTAACCATCTACATACTTTTAAAAAGTCTTTACCAATACTACCTAAACCTCTAACACAAACAACTGGTAATCTGTTATCTGTATCAGATGATGGTATATAAGAAACAGCTAAAAAATCATCTTCACCAACTAAGATATTATTAAGATTATCAACAAAATATAATCTTCCATCATTAGTATATTCAACTAAAGTTAATCCTTCTTTATCGAAAGAGTAAGTTTTATCTTCTTTTCTTACTGTATTCCATGCCATATTAATTATCCTCCTCAATCATTTTAGTAATCATATTAGTGGCTATTTCTATATGACCATTAACCATTTCTAAAATTTCATCTATTGATTTTTCTGGATATTCTTGTTGAGCTTGATTTAACCAAAAATTGATATATGAAGCATGTTTAAATTTAAAAACATATACTTTTCTAGTAAAAACAGAATAAAATCCGTATTTCATCATAATATCATAAGCAGTTTTTTCAGCAACTAACTCTTCAAGTGGATAATCTTCAAACACTGGTCTATTTGTGATAGGTCCAGTAGAATGACACCATTCATGGATTAGTTCTCTTAATCTGAATACATTTTGTTCCTTATCTACAAAGTGAAAAACTTTTTCTTTTGGATTGACATAAGGACATTCACTTACACCTTCGCTTCCATAAATAACTTTATAACCTTCCTTTTTAGCGAATTTGAAAAACGTTTCAAAAATTTTATTTATCATTCCTTTTTCCTCCTAAATATAATAATAAAATTTCTACTTTATATATAGTTTTAAAGGAAATAAAAAAGATTAATCTTAATGATTAACCCTTTAAATTTCGATTTGTAATCTTTCAAATTCAATACTTTGACAATTACATAAATTATATTTAAAATTTTCAAACCATGTATAAACTTTATTAAATGAACCTAAATTATATTTTTTCAATACATTTAAAAATTTTTGATAATTAACTGGATTAAATCTATGTTTCTTTTTTAACAAAAGTGTTAAAACATATTTAAGTTCATTATCAGTTATCTTATTTATAATTTCATTTTTTAAACGAAAAGATATTACTGTCGTATTTTCTTTTAATTTAAAACCTAATTGAAGTGCTAACTCTATAAAAGGCTTATCAAAAAAATCATAAGAATTAAAATTTTTTTCGATAACTGTTTGTTCTTTATCCGTTATAGTTATCTTTATTTTTTCTTTCACAATAAAACTCCTTAAAAATCATTTCTTATTACGATATCTTCTGCATATCCTAATTCGGGGTTATAATTATAAGCTACTATCGAAAAAATCAAAAAAGCAGTTAATAATAGAAAGGATGCAGTTATAATAGATACAATTTTAATTTTTTTCTTTTTTTCTATCGAAAGCATTAAAGCAATTTCTTCATCAGACAATTCATCATAATATTCCATAAATATACCTCACATATACACTTATAATTTAATTATAGTTTTTAAAAATTTAAAAATAGAATAAATGCTATATTATGTATAACAACACAAATATTAAAAATTTGGAAAAACATAAAATAAAAAAAGGAGAATAACTCCTTTTAATTATTAGAATGGACAATCATCATCTTGTTCATCTTCTACGAAGCTTGCTTGTGAAGGCAATTCTTTAGCAGGTTTAGTTGGTTTAGAAGGTTTAGTATCTTGTCCGTGATTATTTGTAGCATCTGGGTCTTTATTATCATCAATACAGAATAAACCATTTAAGGCATATTTTCTTGCATATGATGAAGTAGCACCAGTAACCTGTGCATCATCCATACCTTTTTTTGTATCGCTATGACGAGCATACGCAACTGCTTCTACAGATTCGCCAGTTTCCATATCAATAAATGTCGCTGTTGCTTTTACATAGACATTTGGAACACCCGGCTTTTCTTGACCAATAATCTCAATAGAATCATTGATAATTACTGCAGCACCAACTTCTTTTAATAAAGGTTTTAACCCTTCTAAAATATCTTCACAACTTCTGTAGTTGTATTTTCCAAAAGAATTATATTGATTCTTTGGAGCATTCAATTTAACTTGAACCGCATTAAGTTTTTGATAAACATTCATCTTCATTTTTTCCTCCTTAAATTACTTTTTTCTTATTTTTAATAAACAAATGTTCATTTAATATATAGTTTTTAAAAAAATAAAAGGTCTATAAAAGACCTATTATATAATCAGCAACTTCTTCTTTAGTTAAAGTTTTGGTATCTAACATTGAAAAACATTTAAATTTAGTTAAAAGATTAAAAACATCTTTAAAATCTTCTTCATCTTGTTTAACTCTAGCTTTCCATTGTTTTTCTAAAGAATTATTACTTTTATCTCTTTGAAAATATCTTTTTTTACGTTCATCTAAATTACAATCTAACAATATTGGTTCAATATATTTTTTTAAATTAGAATGTAAAAATGCTTCTAAACCTCTAGGATTAGCTACCATGATATAAGTAGTGTTTTCATTAAATTCATCTTTAGAAAAACCATAATGCCAAACTTCATCGTTTACTTTATAATACGTTTCTTCTATAAAACCTACTGTTTTTCTAATTTCTTCAAATTTTTCTAAACTAACAAAATGATAATCTATTCCATCAATTTCATTTTCTCTTTTAGGTCTAGTAGTATAAGAAATAGCTTTTTTAAAAGTTTTTTTAGTATGTAATCTAAAAACATTATTTTCGTTATTTTCTTTTTCAAGCATTTCTTGAACTTTTAATACCGCAGTATCTTTGCCTGCACAAGATTTTCCAAGTAAGCAAATAATTTTTTTCATAATTTTTCCTCCTATTTCTAATAAATTATTTACACTTAATATATAGTTTTAAATTTTTTTAAAACTTAAAGATAAAGAAAAAAAGGAATATAAATTCCTCTTTAATCTCGGTTTAATATAAACACCATTAAGCCTGTAGTTGAAGCACTTATTAAAAGGACCATAATAAAAATAAAAAACATTTCTTCAAAATTAGCGAAGCTTAAATCTGCTAAATTATAAAATGCAATCAAACCAATCAACATTAAACATCCTAATATAAAAACTAATGGTGTTAAAATTATTTTTTTAATCATAATAATCCCTCCTAATTATGAATATATCTTTGTATTTTATATATAGTTTTAAAAACGTAATAAAAAAACGAGAAAATTTCTTCTCGTTTTAAAATTCGTTTAATAGGATTGAGTTTTTTCTTTTAGGGTGAACATATTGAGATTTTTCTACAACACTTCTATTCCCTAAAATTACTAACTTTTCTTTAGCTCTTGTAACAGCAGTATAAACTAGATTTTTAGTATTCATAATTGTTTCTTTTGAACAAACATAAATACAATTTTTCCAGTCACTTCCTTGTGATTTATGTACTGTAATTGCGTATCCTAAACGAATATTTTCAATATCAGCACCAACTAAAGCTTTTTCAACTCCATCAAATGTAGCAATAATTGCGTTATCTTCAATATCTGTAATATAACCAATTTCGCCATTGATTAGTCCTTTTTCATGATTATTCTTAGTGATAATAATTTTAGAACCTACTTTAAATCTAAAACCATTTTTTTCAATGACTGTTTCGCCTTCTTTATCTGGCAAATATACTTCTTGAATTGCAATAGATAAAGTTTTAGAATCTAACTTATTATTATTTTCTGTTTCTCTTAATGGTGTAATCATCATTGTTTGGTCAATACCAACTTTTGATACAGAAATCATAAAAGTTTTTACACAGTTATGAAGATTCATTTCAAAGTCATCACATAATTCGAACATAGAGAAATCTATTTTTCTTTCTAAGTTTCTATTTGTAAAACATTCATTTCTGATAGCTTGTGAAATAGAAATAATAGTAGATTCACCTTTTTGTCTATGAATTTCATTTAAGTAAGTAGTTGGAACTTTAGATTCAATAGCATCTCTAAAGAAAAATCCAGCACCTACTGGTTCTAATTGTCCAATATCACCTAAGAAAATTACTCTACAATCATCTTTAATAGCTGAAAGTAAAGAATATGAAACCTTATAATCGTTCATTGAAGTTTCATCACAAACAACAATTTTACAATTCATTTTATTAGATGCGTTATAGAAAAATTTTTCTAATTTACCACCATCTGGAACTACTTTTAAAGTAGAGTGAATTGTATTTGCAATTATTTGTTTACGACCGTTACCACCAATTTGTTTGTTTACTGACTCTGTCATACGTTGAGCTGCTTTACCAGTTGGAGCAACTAAACAAATATCTTCTTCTTTATATCCAATTTCATCTAAGAAAAATGATAAGATACAAGCAAGAGAACTTGTTTTACCAACACCAGCTCCACCAGTAATGATATGAATTTTGTGATTAACAGCGTCATAAACAGATTGCTTTTGTTCTTTACCAAGAGTTATTTTTTTATCTTGTTCATATTTTTTAATGAAATCAGCAACTTCATAATTATATGTTTTATTTTCGATAGCTCGTTTACAAAAACCTTTTAAAAATTCTTGCATATCATAACTATCTTTAAGATAATATCTGTTATTATTTAGAACAATATGTTCAGTCGCAACAAGTACATTAATTGCATTTTTAATATCTTTTGCATCAACTTCACCATGTTCATTAAAATAATTTTCTTGAAGAACTTTAAAAATGTTCTTCATTAACTCTTCTTCTGTTAAAAAAACATTGCCATCTTCTTCATAACCAACTTTTAAAGCTTCAAAAATGGAAGCAAGAATACGTTGATTTGAATTTATAGAACCATTATTTTTAGCAGCTATCATATCAGCTTTTCTAAAAGTTATTCCTACAGTATTGATTAATTTATAAGGATTTCTTTCGATTGCATCAACAATTTTTGTGATATCGGGTTCAGATTTCAAAAATTTTTGAACATCTTTCAAAGTTAATCCATATTTTCCTAATTTTTCATACGCAGGAGCTAAAGCACCATTTATTTGATGTTTTTTAATGATTTCTTTAATAACAGCAGTATGTTTTACTTTTAAGATTCTCTTCAAGTCTTCGATTTCTTCTGCTTCAATTAATTCTATTACGATTTCCTTTGATTTTTTATCTACTTCATTTTTAGGAATATCATATTTAATTGAAACAAATTTTGTTAAATTTTCATAGGCTTTCTTACCAACTAAATATTTTACATAGTTAATATTTCTTTTTACTTTCATGAAATCTAACAACAAAGTGTCAAATTTAAATGAATTTCCATATTGTTGTGTAAACTCATAATGACCAGTCATAGTTACTTCTGCACCAACAAAAACTGGGAAAGTATTACCAAGACATCTAATATTCTTATTATCTTGTGTAATAATTTCAAAAATAGAATATTGTAAACCATCATTGAAGGAGTAATCACCTTTTTTGGGTTTCATTATAAATTTAATTCTACCCTTTAACTTTACTGTCTCTTCCATCTTTTCCTCCTAAATTTTAATAAAGTTTTATACTTAATATATAGTTTTAGAGTATAAAAAAAGAGAGAATACATTCTCTCTTACATTAATGAAAGTATCATATCATCAGACGCTTTAACTTTTTTGTTATTGAATTCGAAATCCAAAATATCAAATTCTTCTATTCTTTCGTTACCTTTAATAGCACCGAAAATATTTATTAGCTCAGCATTTTCTAATAATTTTTCAAATTCATCAAAAGTGATTGTTGTACCAACTTCTTTATTTTCGTCAATAAAATACCAGATATCTTTTGAACTTTGAATTACGCTAATTGAAGTAAATACATAATAATCTTGTTCTTTAATTAAAGTTTCAGAAACTTGTCCTCTAAAATACATAAAGCCAAATTTTTGACCATTTTTTGTCTTAAAATAAACTTCATGAAAGAAAGCTTCCTTGATTTTTTCAACCTTTTTCTTAGAATCAAATAATGCTAATTTAACTTTGAAATTCATTAATTTTCTCCTTTCTTTAATATTTTATTACAATCTAAAAAATTATTCACAGTCATAACTACCATCTACTTGAACTTCACAATAATCACCATTTGTTTCAGTATCTGGATTTTTATTGCATGATGTTAAATGTAAAGCACAATATCCAATTAATAAAGCTATTAAAAATTTTAAAACATCTCTTATAACTTTTCTTTCTAAATATCTCATGTATTTTCTCATATATTACCTCATAAATTTCATTTTTAAAAATTTTAAAATCGAATTTTTTTATATCTACTTATATTATAGGTTTTAATTCTTTAAAAAATGGATAAAAATAAAAAAAGTGATATTTTTTAACCACTTTTTTCACTTTTTTAAAACATTTGTAAGAATAATACTGCTATTGATACGATTAATACCAATATTGGAACTAAAATTTTAGTAGATGCAGCAGCAATTTTCTTCTTTTTATTTAACTCTAATATTTTCGAAGTATTTTCAGCTTGATTTAAGAAAACGTCAGCAACTGATGTACCTTTTGATAAGTTATCCATAACTGAGTTTACGAATTCTGCCGCTTCTAATACTTTCATTTTTTTAGTAATATGTTTAAATGCAATAGTATCATCACCAGCATTAATATTTCTAATTTCTAAAACTTCTAACATTATTTCCTTTAAAACACCATTTTCTTGTTTGTGTGTAACTTCATGGAAAGCATTAGAGAAGTTTGTACCATTCTTTAATACGAAAGCAACTGTTTGTAAGAAATAAGGGAATGTATTTCTAAATTCTTTTTCTCTTGCTTGAATTTTTGAAATTAATGAAATATAAGGCATAGCTACAATGACAACTGCAATTAATCCTGATATTAGTAAATTGCCAATAGCATATTTAAGTATAAAAAATATACCAACACCTAAAAATAAATATTTAATACCATCTAAAATTAAATCTTTAAATGACGCAGATTTACCAGCACGATAATATAAATCTTGAATTTTTAAAGCAATTTTACTATTATTTAAGACATCATCTAATTTCTTTTTAACTTTAGATTTTTTCTTAACTTTGATTTCACCTTTTTTATCATATTTGAAATCAGATTCTTTTATATCATTAGTAGGATATAATACATCAAGATACTTTTTTTTGTTTTTTGATTCACTTGTGATTACTTTGTAAACAAAGAAAAACGCAAAGAATACCATACAAATAATACCTATTATTAAATATAAGGTTTGTTCACGATACCAATTATCCATAACTTAATCCTACCCTTCTGCCGTTCCACGCATCATTGATTTATAGAACCAAATACCAAACATATACATAAATGCACTACCAAAAGCTTGTGCATATTGCATGCCATTATCAAACATATCTGCATAGAATGTTGGCATAAAGAATTTTATTGCAACAATTAAAGCAAAATATCCATAAACGAATACATTCATCATAATTGTATAAATACCAAGTTCTGCATCAATTTCTGCATAAGCAGTTATTTTTCTATTTAAAGAGAATGAAATATCTTCTAAGATATCTTTTAAACCATCTCCACCTTTTAAAGAATAAAATTGCATGATGATTACAAACATTCCAATTTCTGCAAACATTTTATTTCTAGCGTAGAAATTTTCTAAAGCATCCTTTAAAGAAACGTTATTAACTAAATCTTTATTAATATTAGCAAATTCTGTTCTAATTCTTGTACCTATTGTATCTCTTTCTGTAACTTGTTTAATGCTTGCTTGTAAAGTATTACCAGCTTCCGCTGCAGTGTACATAACAGAAATCGCAGATGTAAAATCTTTTATATATCTTTTTCTTTTTTTAGTATTAGCATTATCTATTCTATTATAAAGTAAAGCGAACCATGATAAAGATATTAACAAAGCAAATACTACATCAGATGTTATTAAAAACATAATAACCATTAAAGTAGCATAACCTACTAAGCCCTCAATGATAACTCTTTTACCACTTCCATAAAAGAAAACATATTCTTTATACATTGCAATTAAGAAGAAATCTTTTTTCATTTTTTTAGGTTTTTTCTCTTTTTCGGTTACAATTTTTGAAGCATATTTTTCAGGTAAGACTAATTGTTTTTGTCTTAATCTTTCCCTTGCATTATTTCTAATAATTGAAATGAATGATAAGATAATAGCTAATGCTAAAACCACCATCATTGCAATGAATATAATTTTTCTTGTTTCATCCATATTATTCAACTACCTTCTTTTCAAATAATTTAGCATCATAACTCTTATTTTCGAAAGAAGCTTTGCTTAATAAATCTTTTGGAATATATCCAGTATGTTCAAATTTTTTAGTAGTTTTATTAAATTTAAAAATATCTTGATAATAAATTTTATCTAAAACTTTTTCTTGTTTTAATTTAGATGCACCATCTGCACCATAACCAACAATATGAGCAATATTAGTAACAACACGTCTTACAATATCATTACCATCTTTATCTTTATATACAACTTTTTCAACAACAACGATTAAATCGAAACTACCTGCAAACATTTGTTGTGCTTCTTTTGCAGTAATAATATCTGCAGAACCAGCTAGTGTTGCGAAACGAGTACCAGCTTCTGTAGGTGTTTCAGCATGGATTGTTGACATTGTACCTTTATGCCCGGTCATCGCTGCTTGTAAAACGTCATATGCAACTGAGTCACGAATTTCTCCTAGAATGATTCTATCTGGTGAATTACGAAGTGCATGTTTTACTAACATCGAAGGTGTAACTGCACCCTTGCCTTCAGAGTTTTTATTTCTTGTTTCCCATCTTTGAGTAAATGGATTATCAATAATTAATTCTAATGAGTCTTCGATAGAAATAATATGTTCATATTCTTTCTTTTTATCATCTCTTGGAATCTCTGATGTTAAGGCATTAAGTAATGTTGTTTTACCAGAACCAGTTCCACCACAAACTAAAATATTAGCACCCCACGAAACTGATGTTTCTAAGAAACGAGCCATTTCTGGTGTCATTGAATGGAACTCAACATATTTATCAAGACCAAATTTATCTTCTTTGAATTTACGAATAACGATTTGTGGACCATCTGCTGCAATAGGAGGTAATGTAATTGCAACACGGCTACCATTTTGTAAACGAGCATCGACTAATGGATTTAATTCATCCGCTTTTCTGTTAATAGGAGCTAAAATCTTATTAATCATAGATACAACCGCATTATCATTTTTAAATTTAAGAGGTGATTCCCATCTCTTACCATATTGTTCATAGTAAACATGATTACAACCGATATTCCAAATTTCGGTAATTGTAGGGTCATTAATGTAATCTTGTAAGATACTTAAACCAAAAATATTATTGATAATTTGGTCAACGAATAAGTGATAATCATTAGCTTGTTTAAAGAAATATTTATTTTTCTTTAAATATCCTTTAACAAATTTTTCTACTTGTTCTTGGTCTTCCGGTGAATATTTCATTTTTTGAAACATTACATGAAATTCTTTTTTAAGTTCAGTTTTAATAAGTTCTTCTAATTTATCCTTTTTTTCAATATCATCTGGATAAATTTCCTTATCATTATTTTTTTCTATATTTGTGTCTTGTTTGGCATTATAAATATTTTGTTTTTTACCAATATAAGATTTTTCAAAAACCGACATATTCAATATCTCCTTCTTCTAATATATATACTTAAATTATAGTTTTTAAAAAAGAAAAAAGATAAATATTACCCTTTTTCAATTTGATTTTCATTTATAACTGAAAAATTGTTTTTTATTTGATTTTTAGATACGAAAGCATAACTAACTCTATCGGAATATTTAAAGATTCTTTGAAGTTTATGTTTACCATTTTCAACTCCTAAATAAGCCCAAATAGTGGTTTGTCCAATTTTTTTATTTAAAGAACCATTTTGATTATATCCATAAAATGAAATTTTACTTTTTAAATATATCATGATTAAATACCCACTTCTTCATAATTAAATTTAATAAATTTTATAGGAAATCTTAATAATTCTTTTCTAGGATTTTCACTATATCTAATTATTGTATTTGTATAATCTAATTTTAAATCTTCAATATTATCGGTTATAAATAATGTTGTAATTTCTCTTTGATTTAATCCTGCTAAGATTTTTTTATAATATGAAGCACTATTTGAAAGAATAAAAATAGTATTAGGATTATGTTTTTTATATTTTAAAACTTCATTTAAATAATCTGGAAAATCTTTTTTCAATAATTTATTTGAATAAGATAAATAAGTTACTTCTTTAATGGTATTAATATCAGAAATATTAAAATTAAAATATATAGCTTTTTCAACTAATAATTGCCATTTTAATAAATCGGCAGTCAAATTTTCTTTTTTATTTAATATTTCCAATGAATTTTTATTATATTTCTTTTCAAAGTTTAAAATTTCTTCTACATCTTTATTATATTTTTGATTAATTTTCATTGTTTTTAATATTTGTGTTTCTAATTTAGATAACATAATTACCACTCTTTCTTAATTGCAAAGATATTGTAAATAAAAACAAATAAAGAAATAATTAACATAAATACTTGAAAAATGTATTGAAAAGATGTACCAATTTGAAGTTGATGAGTAAAATTATATGCAACCGACATTTTACAAATAAATATAAAGAACATACTCGCCTCTCCAATAAACATTAATAATTTTAAATCTTTCACAAATAGAACAGATAAAATCATTAAACATCCAAAAATTACAACCATTTTATAATCTAAAAATGCTATTCCTGTAGCAAAAAATAAACCTATAATTAAGTTTATGATGTTAAACAAATTTTTTACTGCTTTGTTCATTTTTCATCACCTCACTTATATTATAGGTTTTTAATTTAATTTTTTAGGTTAATCATAGAAAAAAGTTGAATGAATTCCCTTTTGTTGAAGAGCTAACCCCTCTTTTAATAAATTTTTAAATGTTTCATTCCCGGATAATCTTTCTAAAATTTTATCTGAGTTAGAAATTTTGTTAAGTTGTCCATTTTGAGTAGTAATAGCTTTGATTACTGAAATATAATCATCTGGTAGTTTAGAGCAGAAATCTCTCATTCTTTTTTCGTAATCTCTTAATATTAAAACTTCTTCACCACTTAAACTATTACTTGCAATAGATTCTCCTAAAGTTCTACTTCCAACATCAACTTGAGCTTCCATAGACATACCTTGTGGGGAAACATTTTGCATGTCCATTCTCATTTGTCTAAATGCAGCAAGCTTACGAGGATTAGAAATATCTCTACCCATGGCTGCAGCAACTGCATAGTCATCATCAATAGAACCACCATTTGCAACTACTTCTTCTTCAGCTTTTTTAAGCATTCTAGCTTTGTGCATCGCAGAAGCATTTACAGACACTAAAGAAGAAATATGTTTATTTTCTTTGCAATCTCTTCTAACAATAGTTGTTAAAAAAGTAGTAAATTGTGTACCTTTTTCTAAATCATAATCCATGATAGCATTAAAGATTGCCATATCGATGATTTGATTCCAGTCATTAGTTTGATTAATTCTATCACTATGCAACCAAGCCTTTGCACAGTTGATAGCACACGGTTTATAAGCTTTTAATAAATATTCTATTGCTCTTTTACCTTCATTAATTTTTTCGTTTAATAATTCAATTATACTTTGATTTTCTTCAGTGTCTTCTGTTTCGCTTTTTAGTTTTTCTGCTTCTTTCATTATTTGAATTTTTTTAAACTGTGCTTGTTCTCTAATCGGAGTAATTAGTTCCTTTTTTTCTAAATACTCTTGTTCCTTTTCGACATTAGATAAATCGACCACAACTTCTTCATCCCCGTTTAAGTCATCGATATCGATTTTATCAATTTTTTTGGATAATGTGTAAATTTCAATTTTATTATCTTTTGTCATCGTTGTACTCCTTTGTTTTTTTAGAATAGAAATTTCCATATATACTTATAGTTTTTGAATTTGGAAAATCAGGCAAAAAATATAAAAAAGTCGAAAAAAACGAAAAAAAGAGAGAAAAAATCTCTCTTTTAAAAAAGCTACATAACAATTTGTTCAACAATGATTGCAAAATCTTCTGTTGAAGAAGTAGCAGGTGTAATTTTGAAAACCAATCTTTTAACCTTTGTTTCTTTTGCGATTTCAATCTTATCATAAAATTTCATTGCTTTAACAGTTTTACCACCAAGTTTGAATGAAATTTGTGTATGTTGGTCTCCGAAAATCATAACATTTGAAATTTCAACATCTTCCATCATTAATTTAGGGAAAGCTGTTAAATCACAAGGTTTTAAACTTTCGAATGCTTCTAAAATATCAGTTGGTTTCATCCAATCTGGAACTCTAATAAATCTTGAATAAGCAACTTCTTCGAAGTCCTTAACATTATTAGATAATTCATTTCTTAAAGCATTACCATATTTTTCAAAATCAACTCCACCACCACAAGCTTGAGCATGACCACCAAATGAAAAAGTAGGTGTTTTTGCAGATGCTAATAATTTGTTTAGATTTACATCTGGCATTGAACGTCCACTCATTCTATCGCCATAAAAAATTAAGCTTGGACATTGAGATTTTTCAACAACCTTTTGAGCTACAATACCAATAACTCCACCGATTTCTCTATCAGAAAAATCATTGAAATTTTTTGGTACTTGGATAACTTGAACTCTACTATCTTTATCAATTTGATTAACTAAATAATCTTCTAATTCTTTAGAGATAGTTTTTCTTCTTTCATTTAAAGAAACAAGTTCAGAAGCTTGTTTAGCTAGGCTTACTAAATTATCACCGGTAAATAAGTTAAATCCTCTCATAGCTGAATCTAAACGACCAGAAGCATTAATACAAGGTGTTAAATAGAAAGCAATATTATCTTGTTCTAATAAACTACCTTTGTCTAAAGAACTCATTAAAAGTTGAAGTCCTTTATTTAACGCAACGCCGTTTTTGAAGCGTGGGATACAATAATGTAATAATGCTCTATTTTCATATCTAATAGGCATTACATCAGCTATTGTACCGATTGCAGCAAGTTCATGAAGTTCTTTAATAAACTTTTCAGATACTTCTGCATTGCTTATTTTTAATAAATTCAAACCTAATGTTAATGCTACATAAGCACCACAAACTTCTTTTTCCTTTAAAGAATTTTCGTTTGTATGTGGATTCATACACCATTTTAGAGTTTTGTACTCTTCATCATTTGGAATATGATGGTCTGTAACAAACACTTCAATTCCTTTTGATAATGCGTATTTTACTGCAGGAATAGCATTAATACCATTATCTACTGTGATGATGAAACCTGTATTTATTTCCATACATTTATCTACTAACTTTTCTTTTAAACCATAACCGTCATTTTTACGGTCAGGTAAAATCACATTGACATGGTCACCTAAAATTGCTGTTAAGCTTTTATATAGAATAGATGAAGATGTAATACCATCAACATCATAATCTCCAATAATTGTAATCGTCTTGTTATTATTAATTATAGCTTTCATTGTTTCTAAAATTTCTGGTAATTTTTTCCAAATATCGAATGTAACTTTATCTGCCATTAAAGCTTCTAAATTAGTTTCTCTATCCTTTAAAAAAGTTGTTAGAAAAGTCTTGAAATCATATCCTTGATTGTGAGCTTTTTCGTAATTGTAAATTTTTTCCTTTATCATTTTTATTTCCTCCTAATTTTAAAAAATAATTTACACTTAATATATAGTTTTTAAAAATTTTGAATAAAAAAAATAAAAACCCCTATACCAAGGGTTTTTATAATACTTTTCAGTTTCCGGATTCTAAAAAGCCGATTCTTAACTCTGCTGATTCTAACAACAGTTACGTTTTACGACGTTTGAGGATGCTTCAAATTGGGAGTTGCACCCAAATAGGCTATAATCCTACATTAGCAATATATGTTAAATCAAGAATCGTTACATCCATTTATTATTATAGTTTTAGAAAAAAATAAAAAGGCAAAAAAATTGCCTAATTATTAGATTTCTCCACCAAGATTTAGCACTTTTTGTTCTAATTCAGCAATTCTGTAATTAGAAACTTCTAAATCAGTATCTTTAGCTTCTAAATCATTTTGCATACATAAAAGTAAAGCGAAATGAGTAGCCAAGTTATACATAGTGCATTTATTATTGTTTATACAACCACAATTTTGACATTTATCAAAAATACTTCTAACTTCATCTGGAAGTTTCGAAACATTTGCTGAAGTGTCTCCATAAACACATGCGTAAGGTGCTGTATCTACAGGATTAGGAATTGTATTTGCTGATGGAAAAGGAACTGGTTTAAAATCTTCTTCATCTGTAATAGCTTTTAAACAACCTTTTGGTATCCAAACACATTCTTTAGTTAAAGTGTGTTTAACATAAACTGCTTTTTCTGTTTCCTTAAGAATATTTTCATCACAAACCACAAAATCTTTCCATGAATTAGGATTAGAAGTTTTTAAACCCTCCTTGATGAAGAAGCCCTTAATTCTTGATTGCTTCATATGTTTTTCTCCTTATTTATATAAATAATTATTCATATTTATATATAGTTTTAATTTTTTATAAAATCAAATTATAATACTAAAGTTTCAATATATGTTTTATTTTCTGATTTTCTATACAAAGTTAAAGAAATCTCTTTACCTTTTTCTAATTTTCTTAAAATAGAATTAACTTCATCTGTAGTATTAATTTCTTGTTCATTAATTTTTAATAAACAATCTCCAATATTTATATTATAATCTGGTCTAATAACATTATTAAATTTTGTTACAATTAAATATGTATCAAAATCTCCTTCTGGTAAAAAATCATACCATTCAGAGTTTTTACTTATTATTTTATTAATACAAACAAAAGAAAAAGGGAGACTTACAAAGTCATATACTTTATTTTCCTTTTCAATTTTTTTAACAGCATCAATTACAAATTCCAAATTTAAAGCAATACCTCTACCTTCTAAAATAGAACCACTTGAAGATGTCATTTCTTTTTTATAGACAATTCCAATTAATTCTCCTTTAATATTAAACATTCCACCACCACTATTGCCGTTATTTATAGCTGCATCAGTAATGATTTCGAATTCATTAGTTAAGGATACAACACCTCTTGTTAAAGTATTATAATTTTCGATTGCAAGTGGTGAGCCAATAATTAACGTTGTTTCACCAATTTGTGGAATCTTATAAGATTCATAATTTAAAAAATCACAAACTAAAACTTTATCTTTTTGTTTATTATGATTATTTGAAAAAGTAAAAGTCAAAACAGCTATGTCACTGTTTTTAACTCCACCAACGACATAGGCATCTTCATAAATTCCATCATAATAAATATTTACATCATTAAAACCTTCTATTACATGATAATTTGTAACAACATAAAATGTATCATTAACTCGTTTATAAATTACACCACTTCCTAGTGCAGTTTTATTATTTGCTGTAGAATAAATTGCAACACAAGATTTAGATGCAATATTATAAGCAGTTGTAATATCATTTTCTATAACTGAATATTTAGCTTCTTTATCTATTTCTGTAACAGTTTTAACATGCGTCAAACTTACCTTTATAAGTAAAACTACTGCAAAAACAAAAAAAGATAAAGATGCTATTGCTATTAAAATTAAAGGTATATCTTTTTTCTTCATATAAATTCCTCTTTTCGATTTTTATAACTTAAATTCTTTTTCCATTTTTTTAGATAACATTCTTATCATTTTTAAATATAAATCATAAGATACTTTATCAAAATCTGTATAATTAATCACATTCGTATTAGAAAAGGTGTATAACCATTCTGCAATTAAGTTTTTTAATTTTATTGAATCATAATTAATTTTATCAGTTCCTAACAGTTCTGTTAAAATTTTATCTAAATTAACATATGCACAAGGTTTAGTTTGACCTTTTTTATATACTATTATTTCAAATCTTTTTGCATCACCTAAATATAATTCGTGATGCGTGAAAGTATCAAAAACATAAATATATTTTTTACTTCCTGAAAAGATTATTTGTCTATTTTCACTATATAATAAATCCATTTTTGGATAATATGGGTTATTTGGTTCGATAGATGAGTTTATAAAACTGGATTTTAATTTTTTTAAACAATTATTTATTGTAATTTTTCTAAACATTTTTTTCACCTCACTACTAATTATAGTTTTTCAGTTTACTGTTTTTAGGTATTTTAAAAAAATAATATCACTATTTTAAAATTTATTATAAAGATAGAAAATAAAAAAAGAGGAAATTAATCCTCTTTTAATTTTGATGTGAATTTTGTATATAATTCTTTCGCTTCAATATTACCTTTTCCAGTATAAAAATGTTTTCCATTGTTATAAAATAAATATCCCGGAATTAAAGCATATTCTTCTTTTTGCTCAGCAGATAAAGTGTTGTAATCTATTAAATAAATTGAAATTGAAGTATATTTACTTTTGAAATTTTTTAGATTGTTTAAAAATTTTTCACAAGCTAGACAATTTTCTTTTGTAATTACTACAATAAATTTTTCATCTTTAATTTCTTCTATTTGTTCATATAATATATACTCAAATTCAATATTATCTGTATTTACAACTAAATCAGATTGTATATCATCTGGTTCAACTTTTGGTTGTCCACCAGCTTCAACGTCAACAATATCATCATTATTATTATATAAATCACTATTTAATAAAATTATAACAAAACCAACTACTGTCGTTATAAGAAAAATCAAAGAAACAATTAATAAAAGCACATCTTTTTTTGTTATTTTTTTCATGTTTCATCCTCCTAATCTGTCATATTTTTAAACTTTAGTTTGATTTATATATAGTTTTATTTTTTTACATTTTTAAATTATCTTTACCTGAATAAAAAATTGCCTCTACATAGCAAATATCATTTTCTATGCTGAATAAAACATTCACAAAATCTTTATCAGATTCATAATAATCAGAATAATAATTATCAACATGTCTTGTTGTACCAACATAAAAATCCACTTCTACTGAATTAAGTATATCACAAATTAGGGCATCATTAAAAGCACCGGCTTCTTCCATAGTTTCATCCACTCTAAATTCATCTTTAATAAATGGAATAAATACCGCTTCTTTTAGTGGATAAAAATTATAAATATATCCTAATTCTTCATCTGTAACTTGTCTCGTTTTTAAATTTCTTTCATAAACCATCTTCATATTTTTTTACATCCTTTCTATTATATTATTTCTGAGTGGTTAAAAAATAAATACATTCCTATTATAGTTTTTTTCATAGTCAAAAATGGGATGTTATTAAAATTTTTTTAAAAAAATAAAAAAAGGCTTAAATAGCCTTTAATACCATTTCTTTTGTTATGCCATTATAACAAGTGTTTCCGACATATGTGAAATGATTATAAAATTTAACTTTTGCAGGGTCTTTTTTAAAAGCTTCTAATACGGCTTTTAAATTAGCCTTATTAGCATTTATGTAAGCATAATTGGGTTGATTATCAGTGATGATTACTCCGGGATTTTGATAAAAACCATTAACACTTTTTTCTAAATATTTTTTTGCTGCATCCCCATTAGTTTTTGAATATTTCTTCATAATTCTTTCCTCCTATATAAAATTTTATTAACTATTTTATATATAGTTTTTAAAGAAAATTAAAAAGAACTATAATGGCAAAATACCAATATAGTTCTTAATTTGCAAGCTATTTTAAATTGTTTTAAATTATTACGCAGTGATGTCTTCAGCAGTAGAAGCATGTTCTTTAACTTGTGCATTGATGTAAGTTACAGCTACTGCAAGTAACGCAACAGAAATTACGATACCGAAAATAATTTCTACTAATTCTGCACCTTTCTTAGCTTTTGCAAATGTTCTTAATTTTTTTAACATGTTTAAATTCTCCTTATATTCTCTAAAATTTTTATTTCTCTTTGTGAATCAATAGTAGATTCAACATTTTCTATCATTTTGATGTTTGTTGCATGAATAATATTTTTCATAACGTCATTTTTAATAGCAAAGCATTTTTTTAAAATATCTCTTAATTCTTCTGCTAATCTTCTAACCTTTTTGATAGCACCTTCGCCTTCAAAAATGAAACCAACTATTTCATCAGATGACATATAATCAACAAGTTCTTGGTAAAAATCTTTGTCCTTTTTATCACAATAAAATTCCATAGCTTGCTCTTTGGACATTGTGCCTTTAATAATAGAACGCAGATTGATACCAGCTTCTTGTAAGATATAATTTGTTATCATTGTTTCAATGTTTAGAAACTTTGTGAAACCGGGTTTAATCATTACAACTGTTTGTTCCACTTGATTTTTGGTATTTGATAACTGACTGCCAATTTTGGAATTATGATAAGTCATATTTTAAAACTCCTTATTTTTAATTCCTATTTATTATAGTTTTAGAAAATATTTTTTTAACAAAATTTTTATTTACTATTTTTTATTATTAATTAAATTATATTTAATTAAATTTAATATTTTCTAACACTATTTTCAAACTGTATATATTATAGTTTTAGAAAAAAATTTTTCTTAAAAATTTCCCGTATTCGAATGTAATTTTCTGAAAAAAGTTCATATTATTTTTTATATATACAATTTTTACTGTTTTTGAAGCGATTTTTTCATTCGTAACAGATGAAATAACATTTATTTCCAACCAATCTTCGCCATTAATATCAATTACATTGCATGTATAAGTATTTGGTTCACTTGATATAATTTTTATTTGATTAGAAAAAGACACACTATCTTTTTTTGGCAAAACAATGTAATTGTATCTTGTTAAAATTTTTGTATTTGTACTTTCTTCGATAAAACTTATAGAAATTTTTTTAGTTTCTTCTAAATTTTTATAATATAATGAACAAATTAATTGATTAGTATCATGATTAAAACGATATTCTTTTACATGAGGTGTATTTGAATAATCTCTATAAGCAACACTGTTTTTAAAAAATTCAAAATATGTTTCATGATTATTTAAAATAGTTTGATTTTTAAAGTATTCAAAATTTTCAAAATCAATTCTCATGCAATCTTTTTCATTTAATAAATAATTTTCTTTATAAATCATAAGAGATAAACTGAACATAATTTCTTCATTAGTATTTATTTCAGTAACTTTTATAGGTATTGTGTAAATTTGAAATGTTTTACCGCCGATAGTCTTCATATTAACATCACTATCTATTTCAATATCAACTTTTTGACCATCAGCTAATTTTAAATTTTTATAAACATTATTTAAAATTTTTACACCTAATGCTTCATTAATAGTATCCATACTTGAATATCTATTTTCATATAAATATGCTTGACCAATTTTTGCATCCTTAATAACATCTGATAAAGATAAAAAATTATCTTTTATTTCATCTAAGGATACTAAATAAATTGTAAAATTATATAAAACATTTTTAAAAATTATTGAAATGTTCATGGTTTTCTTTTCGCCATTATATTCAGAATATCCTTTTTTTAAAGCATTTTTAGCAGCAAGAGTTAAACTTATATCTTGATTAAATGAATTATTAACATCTTCAATAAATTCTTCTTCATTATTGTAATATTCGTAATAAAAATTAGTTTTTGTTTGTTCAACATTAAAACCCAAATCAACAAACACATAAAATGTTTCTATTGATGTTCCTTTTGCTTTATAATAACCTTCTTTTGTTCTTTCATAGAAAAATATCTCTATCTTATATGTTCCTGTTTCTGTTAATTGATAAGCTGAAATATAAAATTCTCCATTAATTTTAAAACCGAAATTAGAATATTTAGGTGGGTTAGCCTTAATTTCTTTTTCACCATATTTATCAAAACATTCTGTTCCAACATTATATAGATTAATTTTATTTAATGGAGTAATATAAGTAGCTTCTGTATAAATATCATTTTTAAAACAATTAACATATTGAGAAAAATCAGAAGGTTGTATATCAATAGCATATACACTAAATGATAATGAAATCATCATAGTTAAAATAACACCGAAAAAGGTAAGTATTTTATATTTTATACGCATGATGAATTCACCTCAACAACTATCTTTTGCCAATATTTGCTATCAATAACATATGGAGTAGCTAAATTTGCTGTTTCATCGATAGCACCACTTTCGTCTACACCATGGCTAAATAACTCTCTTAAAGTGTTTTGATGTTCATAATACCATCCATAATCTGTCGTAAGATTAGGAGATGATGTATCATCGTTTAAACGTCCCCAGTAATTAACAACTTTCAATGATTTAATTTTTGGAATATAACAATAACATTTAAATTGAATTGTGTAATTTCCATCTTCTTCTTTAAAAGTAATAGTTTCATAAGTCCAAAGCCCATTATAACCATCAATTTGTTTAAAGTAAGCATCAAATTCTTCTATAATTTTAGCTTGTTGAGAAGAGTTGTAATTGCAATAATCTTTTCTAACACCTGTGTCATCTAATCTTGATACTATATTTGCATTATATTTATTTGCGTATTCAAAATACGAAGTTATAGAATTTTTGATTTCTGTTCTATAAACTGTATTATTTCTTTGATTACAAACAAGTGTAGAAACAATAGCTAAAATAATAGGAATCATGATAATTGCTATAATAGCGTATCCACCTTTTCTTGAAAAAAGGAATTTTTTAATTTTTTTCTTCATAAAACTTCCTCCATACATTAAGAAATAATCATTGAAGTAACAGTACAATTAATTAATCCAGACATTCCATAATCAAAAGTTGTACTTTCTCTTGTGGAAGCATTATAAATTGTTACTTTACTTACTTCATTTATAATAGGTAATACTGATTTTTGAGTTTTAATAGTTATATAATTACCTTTCACCCATAAATCATTTAAGGCAGTATATTTATTTTTAAAATTTTGAGAAATGTTAAAATTGAAACTTGGAACATTATTTCTAAATGAAACTAAATTAGTGAAATAAGTTGTTTCATCTGGATTATCAGAAAATTCTAATGTGGCTTTTTGTGTTCCATCATTTGAAATAATTGAAATTTCTAAAATTGTAACTGTTGTACCGATAATAGATTCTTCATCTAAATTATCTGGCATTGTTTTTTTAACTTCACTCGCTATACTACATAAAGCATCATAAAGTGTTCTTTCTGTAACGGCACTTCTTGCGTAATCTGTACTAATATCTTCAACATTACTTTTTGTTACATAACAAATAATATTGATGGTTGTATATAGTATCAGAAAAATTGTAAATGGAATTAAGACCATTATTTCAAATAGTTCTTTTCCTTGTTTGGCTTTTAAAAAATTTAAAAATTTATTTTTCATGATTTTCACCTACTTATAATTAAGAACTACAGAAAATTCATTAGTAAATTTTGGCGGGAAAAAATATACAGTTTGACCAGCAATTTCCATTGATGAAAATCTCATATCATCAAAAGGTGTATTAATAGTAACTCTAATTTTTACTGTTTCGCCAGCATCAGCTATACTCCAATCACTTATTTCTTCATTTGATTTAGTTAATAGCCACATATCGATTTCACCAACTTCAATACCATCAACATCAGCTATTGTTAAATATTCACTAATGGTTTCTATCGCTTCTTCTTTAGACTTAGATTGAGAAACGATAGAACCTATTGCAAGTGATTCATGAGCAAGTGCATATCTTGAATTCGAAATAATTAATGTTCTACCAATAAAAATAAGAGTTGCAAGCCATAAAGGAACAACTATCATGGCTTCAAATGCTGAAGAACCTATTTTATTATTTTTAATAAATTTGATAAATCTTTTCATCAAACATCAACTCTCCTTTCAAATTAAGATAACAATAAGATAAACCGATTGTTGCTATCATAAAAATTGTTGTAATTGTAGCACCTTGATTAAAACTTAGGTATTTTCCAATAAGCAAGAATAATAATGAAAGCCCTAAATAAGGTCCACATCTAACATATTTTCCATTTCCGTTTGCATAAGAAACAACTATACCGATTAAAATAAATAAACAAAACCAAAGCATATATTCAACAATTAATATAAAATTGTTAATAAAAAGCATTGATACAATAATCATTTTCATATCTCCACCACCAATAGCAAGTTCGCCGGTGATTAAAAAGAATACGAAAAATAATAAAAAAGTTCCGAAAGCTAAAACCAAAGGTATCCACCAATTTGTTTTAATATTAATAAAATAATAAACAAGTCCTAAGACCCCTAACACTATATTTAAAGCGTTAGGGATTTCAGAAGTTGCGTAATCTCTAATTGAGATTAACAATAATACTAAAAATAAAATTATGTAAAAAGCTATCATTTTAAATTTTTAGAAAGCAATTTATAATATTGTTTCCATACCTTTTTATTCAGAGTTTTTGGTTGAGTAGCTAATTTAGGGAAACCTTTTTTTGTAAGACTTATATCACTACAAGCTTTTAAATCTGAAACAAAAGTATCAATATCTTTCTTTGATAAATCACTAGATACATACTCTTTTAAAGTTAATGTTTTTGGTGCATCTTCAACTGATTCTACATTATCAGTTTGATTTACTTCATTTTGTAAAGTTTCTTCTGTTAAAACTTCTGTTGTATCATTAACTTTTTCTTCATTTAAAGGAGTATCTACATTTTTAACTTCTTCGACTACAGTTTCTAAAGTTGATTTAACTTCTTCTTGTTTTTTATCTTTAGGTGTAGTCTTTTTCTTATTTTTCTTTTCTTCATTCAATTTCTTTGTAGCTTCTTTAATTTCTAATTCTTTAGCCTTTTTTCTTTCAATTTCTTTTTTCTTTTGAATAACTTTAATGTTATCAGATAAATTTCTTGATTTGAAAATAGGTAAAATATTATGACATAAAGCAATTACAACAGTTTTAAATTGAGTAGTATTCATAGCAATAAATCCGTAATTGTTGTTATATGTAACAACTTCTGGACTATAACTTGCTGTTGCAACCACATTTCTTAAACCGTCATTGTGCTTCATGATTTCTTCATAAACATCTACAAAGCTTTCATTAAAACGAGATTTAAAACCTTTATTAACAACTGGAATTAATTTTGTTGTAATATAATTAGAATTTTTAGTTTCATCTAATGTAGTTTTTAAATTATCTAAATCTAATAATGTAGGTTCTAATGGATAAATAATTTTACTTGAACTTCTAAATAAAATATCATTGATATCGTTATAATCAGCAGATGTATCAAATACTACTACGTTAAAGCAACTCTTTAAAATACCGATAATCTTTTTTATAATTCTTTCAAATAATTCATCATCACCGAAAGCCATCATTCTTTCAATTAAACGTTTAGGAATATCACCTTGACCTAAACATAAAACATACATTGGTGAATTTTTTAATCTAATACAATAATTAATTTTAAATTCTGGTTCAGAATAATAAATTTTATCAAGAGGAATACCTTGTTCCATTTTTGATAAGATACTATCAATTAATGTATAAACATTAGGATTAGGATTTGTAATACCTAACATAGTTCTTAAATTTCCTCTTTCGAAGTCAAAATCTACTAAACAAGTTTCAAGAGTTCCTTTTTCAGAAATTCTTTTTGATAAAGTAGCATTTGCAAAAATATTAGCAATTTCTTTTGCAAAAGTAGTTTTACCAGTTCCACCTTTTTTAGAATATACTGTAACAATTTGGCATTGAGAAATATTTGTAATCTTTTCAGAATTTTCTTTATGTTCAACTTCACGAACAAAATTTTCCATTGATTTTTCTTCTGTAACTTCTTCGTTTACAGTATAAGCTTCTTCTTTGGAAAGTGTATTATCAACAACTACTTCATTATTTTGAAGCGAAGTTTCATTATTATCTTCAACTGTTGAAACAACAACTTCTTCCACTATTGGATTTTCTACTGGTTTAGTAGATGGAATATAATCATCTTTTTCGGTTACTTCTTTATAACCATTTGCATTATAATTAATTAATTGTTCTAATACTGATTTAGGAGTAATTTGAGATTTATCAAGATTAATAAATGTAAATACACCCTCTTTATTAAAATTAGAAATTACAGCATTAGTTCTATTTGTGTCTTTTGAGATAAATACAATAGTTGTTTTAATAACAACTTCTAAAATTGCTTTAATTTGTTCTTCATTTAAATAATCTGCAATAATGAAGTCTGGTTGAGAAAAACCGATATTTTCAATTAAATCAGAAGAGTATGGAGAAGCATAAACTATCTCCAACTCTTTACTATAATTTGTAATTGCTCTATTTAAGGCGTTATTTAATTCGACATCTGTACCTGTAATAATTAAACTTTTCATAATATTAATTTTCTCCTTTATTAATAATTAATTTTTACATTAGTGATAATTGTTTCGCCATTTTCTAAAACAAATTCAACTTTTAAACTTTCAATAAATGATACTAAATCTTCACTATTAAACATTTTTTTACCATCTTCATTAACATAAAGATTTGATAAATCAATAGGTGACTGAGTATAAACAAAACCAATTAATTTTAAGAAATCTTCTGTTTTAGCTTGATTAGTATTTAAAGAATTAATAACTTCTTCACTTGTGAAATTATCAATCATAGCTTGAACAGATTCTTTTGATAATTGTTTTGAATTTTTACCCGGAACAAAACCTAAAACATCATATAAAGCATTTGCATCTACATTTAAAATTTCTGCTAAATTTTCAACAGTTGCTTTATCAGTGTAATATCTTGTTGATGGAAATGAATAGAATAATTGAAGTTTTAATTCTGTATCCATGCCATAATCCATAATTACATTTACTTCTTTAATTTTTTGATTACCGAAAACACCATAAGTGTCAACATGATTAAATAAATTTTCAAATGATAAATTATCTAAAACACCTAATTCAATATTTAAATCAATTCCACGAATTAATAAATTTTTAAAATATGTTTTTGAATAGATGCCATCAATAAATAACATCTTATCAGCATCTGTTAAATTAGCTAAAACAGAAAATTTAGCTGCTTTATAATTTGAAGTTTCTTGAATATTTGCAACAACTTTTGCTTCTTCAGTATCAGTAGCCTCTTTCTTTTCAACTGTCAATTTAATAGCATATTTTTCAAACATTGCATCGATATTTTTAACAATTTGAATTTTTGTACCTTGTTTAATATCTTCTGTGCCATCTGATAATAAAATTTTACAATTTGAATAAACGAATACATTTTCAACATTTTCTGATTCTTCAAAAGTTAAAATAACTTTATAAGCAACATCATTATGTTCATAATTTATTTCTTTTGTTAATAAACCATTAGCACTTGTATATTTTGAAGAATAACCTTTTTCGTCTGTCCAAGTTACTTCATAAGTACCATTTGCTTCATCAATTAATGTATAAGTTCCTTCTTTTGCTTTAATATCGGCAAAAATTTCACTTAAAACATATACTTTATAATTTGGATTATTTAAAACTGCTTGACTTAATAAATCTTTTAAATCAGAATCAGATTCATTATATACATCTTTTTCAGTTAAATAATTTAATGTTAAATCTAAATCAATAGTATTATTACCATTTTCATCCTTATATTCATAATCTTCATATTCAATTACAAAACATACTTTTTGATAAGGAACGAATGTTTTATCATTATATAAACCTAATAAAATTTCATAATAACCTTCAGCATATGCTTCTTTGAAAGTAGTTGTAAATAAACCAGTTTGTGAATTATATGCTTTATTTGTATTAAGACCAGTAGCATCCATATATTGACCACTAGAACCATCTAAATTGTAATGAACAATTTTCATAGCTGGATAAGGTGTATTGAATGTAATATCATATTGGACATCTGCTTGATTATTTAAAGTTTGGATAAATGTTGGATACATAGTTTCATCAACAAAATCAACTTTTGGAGTAAAATCAGATAATTTTTCTTCAATACGTTCACCATCTAAATTTGTATAAGTTAATAATGTTGGAGTTTCAACTAATTTTTCTAATGTTAAACCAGAACCTAATAATAAACTAGATGTTTCTTTTTCGACAGTTGTTTCCCATTTTTTAATATAGCCAGCATGGAATGTTAATTGACCATTTTTAGCAATAGTAGAAATAATAGGATATTCTTTTTGTTCTACAATAACACCTACATTTGTTAATAAACCAGATTCATCAAATACTAAACTATGAACTACTGCATGATTTGTTAAAATACCATTATAAGTTCCTTCTGCTTCAACAGTATTTCCTTCATCATCAAGAATTTCGTATAAATATTTTTGATAACCTTCGATTGAAATTTCATCGCCTTTTTCAAAACCGTTAATAGGCGTATTAGTTTCATTAACTGCCAAAACAATATAGTTAGGAGTTTCAAATCTCCATTCAATTCCAGAACTTAATCCAAATGTTTTATTTGTGTAATCACCATAAACGCTAGGAGCAATCGCTTCAAATAATTGTTTTGTTACTGGTTGACCCGCAGGAATTGTACCAACAGCAATTAATGAAGAAATTTGAGCAGTTGATGTTACGATTTCGCCACCATTGGCTGTAATTTCATCCACCGCAGCCTTTGGATATTCTACTTTTTTTAACTTATTCGCAATTAGTGTATCATCTACTGTTTCACCAGCTTGAATAACTTTGGTAGTCATATATATTTGAGTGGTTGCATTTTCGTTTGCAGTATTTTGCATAAATAAAAATGCACCAGCAATAGCAAGTAGGACAATAGTGTAAACACCAATTAAAATAAAAGTTTTTTTGTTACTTTTTACCATAATTTAATTTTTCCTCTTTTCATCTTAGTTTTATTTTTTGTATATGTATATTATAGTTTTTGAGTTAAGAAAAAAAGGAAGATTTCAATCTTCCTTAATCATTTTTTGAATCATTCTACTATATTAACTTTAGTATTAGATACATAAACACTAAAATCAATGACTGATTCGTTACCTCCCTTCTCATAAACTGTTAAAGAAGGTTTTTCTTCCATTTCTTCATATTCTTTTTGACTCATATTGTGATAACCATAATTATTTTTGTCATCACAAGAAGATATATTATTTTCATAATATTCTTCTGTAACGAAATCAAAATCAAATGCAAAGAATTGAGATTGAATGGAATTTAAGTTGTAATAGCTTCCAAGTTCTAAACAAACTTCTTCTTTTGATTTCACGCAATCATTTGTAAAATCATTACAAGGTTGCATTCCATTAGAAAACATTGAAATTAATAATTTTTTCATTTGAGCCTCAGCATATTTACCATTCATTAAATAAATATCTTCAGTTTGAGATTTAACATTCCAAAAATTATTAAAATTAGTTACTAATACTTCATCTAAATTTTCGTAAGAAAATTTGTTCCGATTATAATTAGAATTTGAGACACCATACATTTTAATTGTATTTTTTTCTAATCCTGAAAAATCGCCTTCAAAAGCTTGATAATTATTAAAGTTAAATGTTGGGGTTTTTACATTAACTTTTAAATTATCTTTTTTAAATTTTTGATAAAGATTGATAACTTCACCATCTAAAATATAGAATTTTGGCATTTCTACTTCATCTTCATTTGAATACCAAGTATTCACTGAATAATAGAAATTTGAATTTGCTGGTAGCATTTCAAAACCCGCTAATTTAGATGATGATAAGGTAATTCTTGAATAAAACTTATTTTCGATAACGTATACCCAAGATGAATATTCATTATCTCCACAAGTTGATTCTCTCATACCTTTAATGTTTCCTAAGCCGTCAATATATCCTAACATATAAGGAATTTCATCCTTTGCATCAGAATACATAAGCCATGAACCATTGTTTGAAAAGTTTTCTAAAGAAGAATTAAAATCTTCTAAAAACTCTTCGGCAGTTGTAATTTCATAATTTACTTCTTTTGATTCATATGTATTATTGCAATACTTTCTATAATCAAAATCTTTTAAATCCTCTTTTAAAGTTACAGAATTATTGTTATTTGAAACAACATTTCCTTTCGCTTTAATTCCAGTTGAATTTAAAACTACAACTGTAGCTGCAGATGCACCAATTCCAAGTACAGTTGATGCAGCCACTATCACTTTTTTAAAAATTTTCTTCACTTCCTATTTCCTCCTAATTCTAAAAAATGTGATTGTATATAATATATAGTTTTAAAAAAAGAAAAAGTCTATTTTGTAGACTTTTAATCATTAATTATTTAATTTTAGAATTTCTATTTGAATATCTCCACCGATTGCTTTTATAGAACAATAACTATTTACATAATTTATAACATCTTTTGTTGTGAATTTCGCCACATTTATAATTTCTTCAAAAGTTAAAAATTGGACTTGTTGTAATTTTTGTTTCTCTCTAATATATTCTTTATTTATACAAAAGAAATCTCTCGTTGCTCTCCCAATATTTTCTATAGTAATTTTTTTATTATTAATTTTAACTAAAAATGCTTCTGTTTTATTATTTTCAATAGTTCCGATATAAAAATTATAACAATTATTTGAATTTTCGAAAGATACAATAGTATCTATTTGTTTAATAAATTCAAAAAAAGAAATATCAGGATTTATTTTTAAAATATTTTCTATGCAATCTGATAAATTGTATAAACAATCATTTTGTATATATTGATTACAATCAAAAGCACCAATTATAATATTTTTTCCTTTAAAAACCTTTTTAGTATTATTATTTACAATAATAGGGTTAAATTTATCATTCCAATTACTTGAAACACTATCACTAGCTATAACAATTCCATCTTCATGTATGCCTAAAATTACAAAACTCATATATTTATCCTCATTTTTTTCTTTATTATGAGTATTATAACACCAAGATTGACTTATTTCTACTTTTTTATTATCAAATATATTCATAATCTATCTCCTTTTATATATTTTATTAATTATAGTTTTAGAAAAATAAAAAAGACTATCAGTCTTTTAAACTAATAGTCTTAATTTAATTATTTTATGATATGAGATTCACCATCTTTGATGATACATAATTGATACCATCCATTTTCAGAGACACCATTTTCATTTGTATAACTTATTTCAAATGGATGTAAATAAGTATTTGAATTAGCACTTACTTTTGTAATAGTAAATTTAGCTTGTTTCCATTTAGAATAATCTCCAACTTCACTAGAACCATAAATTAAGTGGTCATATTCTACTCTTGTTTCAGTCGACATTTCTGAATTAATTGCCATAGCACTTTCGTTATAGTAATCTAATTTAGAACCACTTACAGTTGGTCTAACATCAACCGCTTTGTCATATTCACCATTTTGATTTAAGTCTAAATAAGCTAATGTTTCTTCATAATATGGTTGCCATAAAATTTCAAATTTAATATTTGTTTCAAGTGTTGAACCGCCAGTATTTTTAACATGGAATACTAACTTATCTTTTAATAAATAATTATTAATAAATGAAGTATCAATCACATTGTTATAACTATTTTGTAATACCAATTTATCAGCATCTGTTAAATCGTAAAGAATAACATTTGATAAATATGATTCACCCTTATAAGCATCATCACTATGGTCGAATTTACCCTTAGCAACTGTTTTACCATTTGAAATATCCCAAACCATATATTGACTTGTAGTTGTGTAAGTTACACCACTAGCTTTTAAATAGAATGCAATCTTAGATACATTTTCAGTATTTAAATATTTGTGCATTAATAAGTTACTACTAAATTTATATATTTCTTGTGTTAATGGGTGTTTGAATGAAACAGTTCCGCTTGTATAACTTGAATCATTAACATTATTAGCGTTATAAATAAATTGTTGAATTTCATAATCAATATATTTATTTTCAGCTAAATATTTATCTCCATTTAAAGTTGAACTTGAATCACTTAATGTTGTATTATACGGATTATAAACTAAGTTTGGACCAGTTTTAAATCTTATTGAACCAGTAAGTGCTTCTAAACTTCCATTAGAATTATTAATGTTACTTGAAAATTTAGCTGGATAATAAGTTTCTTCTATTAAAGATTTACCAGAATATACTACTATTTCGTATTTATAACCAGCAGGTAAATTACTTATTGTAATCTTATTATCTTCTGTTCCTTCTTGTAATATTAAATTAATATTATTTCTTGAAGATAAACGTTTATCATAAACATAAACATAATTAGACCCGTTCCATTTCCAACCATTAAACTTATTAGAAGCTTTAGGAGCATTAGTAGAAATTAGTTCAAATCCCCAGAATTTACCACCGGTAGAAGTTGTACTTAAGTTTTCAATAGTTATATTAAAGCTTGTACTTAAAGAATAATCATCATCTTCAATAATAGTATAATTATATTCTCTTCCTCTTGGAGCATCTTCATCGAAATAAATTTGAAATTCATTTTTAACAAGTTCTGGATTTTCGTATGTTGGTAATTGATAGAATGTCATTGCAAAATGGTCTGTACCTTGGAAATAACCGTCTTCTTCTGGACTATGAGTATCTTCTCCGCCAGACCATAACCATTTCCAAGCAGTTGCAAGTGCATTTCCAACAGTATTAGCCACATCTTGGAAGAATTGTTGAGTGTTCCCCATCCAGTTTGTAGCATCAGAGAACCACGGTAATTCAGCATTATATTGAGCATATTTCATAACGTAATTTTGTTCTCCAACACTTCTAACAGAATAAATAAAATTAGAAGTTTTTGTGGTATATTTACTTGCTTGATAAGCAATAATTTGGTCTTTAATTTTTTCATTATTTCCACCACAAGCATCATAGAAAGCATCCTTGGTATCAGTTGTCCAATCATCAGATGAAGAAATATTTTTACCACTTTCTAATTTAAAAGCGTCATTTCCTATCCAACTTTCAGTTTTCATTGGATTTAATTGAATAGAATTTCCATTGTGACCATAAGCAATTTTTAATTTTTCTGATTGTTCTGTGACTAATTGGAATGCGTCTCCAAATGGAAGTGGTTCAAAGAAAGTATCCATGATAGTTTCAAACCATCCAGCTGCTGTTGTCATAACTCTATCATAAGGGTTATCAGTTAAAATATATCTAATTTCACTACCTCTGCCACCTAGATTATAAAAATGAATTCCCGTTTCAGTGTAAACAATTTCACTTGTAAAACTTTCACTTGCATTTGTATATTCTACTTTTGCGAATGGTAAATTAAAGTTTTGTGCTTTGTCACCACTACTTGCATCAACACCTATTTCTGCTTCAATAAAATATTGATTTATGCTTGGATTAGCAGTGAAAATATCATATAAATTAACTTTTGAATATGGACTACTATTTGCATTATTTTCATCTTTAATTAAACTTGAATATGCGACATATGCTAATTCATTATCTTTATTTGCTAAGAATGAATCATTATTCATCATTAATGTATAGAATAAACTGAAAGAATTAGCTTGGAATGTAAGAATATCTAAAACATCATATATTTCGAATACTAAATCTGCATTATCTAATGCCACATCAACGCCTCGATATGAATTAAATGTTTCGTATCTTTGTGTTTTGTAATAACAAGCATCACCGATTCTTATATAATCAGAACTTCTTTCCATTTTATTTAATGCTTCTTGTGTTGGTTCTACTTTAATAGCTTTTATGATTTTTTCATAATAAGACATACCACCTACTACTACATCTACATCTCCGTAATCTTCATAATCAATTCCTTCTAAATCTAAAGTTACTTTAAATAAATTAGAAGTAAATAAATTACTTGTTATAGCTTCTGTTTTATCAGCTTCTTGCGGATAACCTAAACTATCAAAAATATTTAAAACAGTATTTGATAACCAATTATTTTTATCATAATAATCACCGGCAAGAGCTTTTACTAAACCAACAGCATCATGAGCTTTATTTGGATTTTGTTCTGCATATGAAACAATTATTGCTGCAAGAGCCATTTTCATTTCGTTGGCATATCTTGTAAAATCATTACTTAAATTCATACTATCATCGCCAACGATACCACCTAATTGATACATATATCCATTATAATAAATCATTTCCACATATTTTTTACCATTAGTTGTTGTGAAAATTCCCGGTTTAATAATACCTTGTTGAGCATTAATAGCCATTGTACCATTGTATAAAGAAATATTTTCAACATGTTTATAACCAATATTCGATGGGATATCATATTCTAAGCTTTTAATTTGGAAAACACCATCTAAATTATCAGCTTTGATATAAATAGGAGCGTCAGTATTATTCTTCAAATCTTTCATAAAGCTTGTTGCATTAAATTGATAACGCATATCTAATGTTGATAATTTATCAATGTTTTCATCTTCTACAATAGTTACTAAGTTATAAGGAATTTTTTGAGTTAAAGAATATAATTTAACTTTATCTTTTTTAACTAATAAAGTATTTGTAGTAACTGTTTCACCTATTACTGATTCAGGGAAACTATTAGTTTTATTTTGAATTAAATATTCTGCTAAATAATTAGAAGAGAATTTGTCATCAATGATTGCTTTTGTACCAAAATTAGAATTTTCTTTATCATTGTAATATTTATAAACATAATTACCGTTTTCATCTTGAATAACAGCCATATTTATATCTTGACCAATTAAAAGTCCATCATATTCACTACCAACAGAACCAACTTTACCTAAATAAGCTCCGTTACCTAAATTCCATTGTTTATTTAAGAAACTGCCGTTAGCTGTTGAATATAAAATTTTTGATACTTCGTCTGGCATATTATCACCAGTTTGATAATAATAATCTTCTAAATTAGTCTTTTGCCATCTACCTTCAATTATATATTGTTTATATCTTGTAAATTTAGGAATATAATCTTCACCATATGAAGAATAAAGTGTAGATGAATCATCTCTTAATCGATACATATCACCAGCACTACTTTGATAATAAGCTTTTAAATAACCATCATATGTTACACCATTAACTGTAATAGGTGATGATTCCGTACCATTATCTATTGTAGTTTCAAGTAATAATAAGTAATTATTATCATTTTGTTTATATTTAGATGAATTAACTGTTTGTTCAGTTCCATTTATTTCAGTATATCCATTATAATTAAATGTTGTATCTGTAGAATCAATTATATTAGTTGAACCAAACATCAATAAAGCATCAGATGGATTAACTAATTTGTCAACTACATTATTGGAAGTAATAGTTGTAGAAGTTTTTCCATTAGAAACTAATGTTCCAGTATAATTATTAATTCCATTAGAAATTAAATTATCTAATGTTCCATTTACATTTTCTACTAAACTACTTCTATAAATAGTATCATAAATATAATTTCCATTAGCATCTTTTACTGGTTTTCCATTTGAATTTTTTCTTAATTGTAAGAATTCTCCATCTTCTACTACGAAACCAGCGTCACCATATGTAAATGTTAAACCACCATCAGTAGTTTCTTTATTAGCATCATAATATACTTCATATTTATAATTTGTGACTTTTGAAGCTTTAATTAATTTATAAGTACCATTAATTCTGTTGTAAACTAAATAAATATCTTGTAATTCGCCTATTTTTTCAAAATATAATGCTAATTTACCAACAGTTGAATTTTTACTTACATAATTACCAGTCGCAAAATGTTCAGCATTAATTTTAATTGTTGCATTTTTAGTATTAGTAATTGTAGGTTCATGAATAGAAAAATAATTATAATAATTAAAACCATCAATACCTTGTTTAGCTAATTCTGGGTTTGAAGTAATATTTTCACCATTTTCTAGTGCCTGTGTAATATTATAATAATCACTTCCTAATTCTGATTCAGTAATAACAATATTTTTAGTTAAATAATAACCAAAATATGGATTTTTAGACTTATAAACCATTCTAGTTGAATCATCAAAATAATATTCATTACCTCTTGCATAATTAATTGTATTACCAGAATATGTAAATGATTTACCATTTAATGTATATTGATATGTAGGAGTTGTTCCTATCCATTTACCATTTGCATCAATTAAACTATTTAAATTAGTAATAGTTGCGGTTGCTTTAATATTAGTTTCACGCCATACATAATCAAGATTATAATTATAAACATAAACTTTTTCTGAATAATCATCTTTATTATTTATTTGATTAACACTAATATCAGCATATTTAGAATAAACACCACTTTTACTTGAATTAGTTGTAACCATAATTCTCGAAATTGTATAACCGCTTGAAGTATTTGAACCAATCGCTTTAAGGAAATTAACATTAAAATTATTTAATAATTTACTACTTCCAGTAATAGTTTGTGTTTTTAATGTTCCGTTATAATAGTAAGAAATATAATAATCTCTTTGTGTTGAACCCATTTTAGTTGCAACAGCTTGAATAGCACTTACTAAATTTAAAGTATTATAAAGAGTATATGTTGTAATTCCGTTTGATGTTGAAACTCTCATTTCTTTATTATAATCATCAAAGAAAGTTGTTTCATCAAATAAATTATAACTTGTTGGAAGAGTATAACTTCCATTCCAAGTTCCACTTGTCATTTTACCATTATTATCATAAGAAATATTATTATAATAACTACTTACATTAATGTTGCTTAAACCAAAATTGCTAGATGTAGTTCCGTAAGTATATTCTTTACCCACTTCTTTTGAAGTAAATGAATATCGTTTAATAGTAATATTATAATATTCTTTAATATTAGCAGTTGGTAAAGAAGTTACAACTGAAACATCAATTATCTTATTAACATCATAACCTTTATTAGTGGCAACAGTTTCATAATAAGCATAGCTTCCTTCTTTTTGTGATTGGTCACTCTTACCAGTAGAATATGGAACAGTAAATGTTTCTGTGAAATTTACTTTTTGTCCTACATCAGTATTGGTAACAACAGAATATAAACCATAGGTAACTTTGCCAGTATGACTACTCCAATATGTAGAATTTGGGATAGTGAATGCTCCTTGACCGTTCGGACCACACACTTCACTATAATTAGTTCCACTTGTATTAGCTCCATTTGTATTAGAATAAGCTGTATAAGTGTTAGTACCCCAAGAAGTTCCAACAACACTATCACTTATATATTTATATTTTGATTTAACATATGTTTGTGTAGTAGAAGTATTTTCAGTTCTTTCAAAATCTCCATAAGTAGTAGAAGTTTCGCTTCCAATTTTAGGAGCTACTGTTGAAACCGCATCCGAAATTGTTGAAGTTTTTGTAAAGCTACCCGTAGTTGTAGTTTTTGAAATTTTATAAGTGTTATAATAATTTGTAGAAGTTACCGGAACTGAACCCGGTGTTTGAGTAATTGCAGCAGTGCCAGTAAAGTAATATGTGACAGTACCCAAAGAAACGGTTGCTGCATTATCTGACCTATAAGCTTTTATGGCTTGACTAATATATCCGGTAACAGTAATCTTACCAGTATTAGCATCAACTGTAGGTTCATAGAGCGTTATTTCACTATAATTCGTTGCTTGTGCTATAACTTTATTTTTGATTTCAGTAATTTGAGCGTTTGTCAACGGATAAATGCTAGTGGAGGTCAGTCCGGTTATCGGTATATCTATAACTGGAATAACGGTTCGATTTTTGCTATATACATCAGTAGAACCAGAACCAGTTTTTTGAACACCTTTACTATATGTAATAGTTTCAGCAGTTTGAGAATAAGTTGTGCCTTTATATTGATAATACATAGTAGTATCGCTAGAATAATTAAAACTAAAACTACCAGTAGTTGAATTTAAAGCGAATGTACTAGATAATTTACTTGTTTGTATAAGTTTAGAAGCACTTGTTGTTCCAAATTTACATTCGTAATAACTACCACTATATTTTGTAGATTTAGTCCAATTCACTTGATATCTCAAATAATAATATCTAAAATCTTCTGAACTTGTATCATAAGAATAAGATTCACAATATTCTAAAGGTATATAAACATACATGGCGTATGGATAACAACCTGCACCTAAGTAAGTTGATAAGGCAGTTCTTGAATTGCCATTAATTGTCATATTAGTAGTGCTACCACTAGATGTGTAATAATATACCTTAACAGAATAATAATTTCCATTAGGGATTAATCCGCCAGTTTTATTTGTATTATAAACTTCACATGTCCAATCAGATGTATCATCAGTATCTGAAACATATGTACATCCAAGTTTTAAAGTATAATAATAGTCACCATCAGACATAGAAGCAACAGATTTAGTAGTATAAGAATATTTAGGAGTAAAAGTAATTTTACATGTACTATAATCATAGCTATAAGTTATTAAATCTGATAAAGAAGTTCCAAAACTTTTGATTTTGGTATCTAAATTACTATAATTCGAACTTGAATATCCTAAATAAGAATAATATGATGAAGTAGAATATGGAAAGTTATGATAACTATAAGTTGAAGCATTTGGTGTAACTGTAGTTGATGAAGTATAACTTCTACCATATGTATAAGTTGAATTTGCAGTAGCATTATAATACGAACTTGTATTTAAAGATAAAGATGAACTTGTATTTGTTACAGATGGTAAAGATGTTACATTTGAAAAGGTTTTTTTAGAAATAGTATATGGTTTATTATAACCATAACGCCAAGTAGTACCTTTTTCTGTATAATATTTGCCACCAACATAATAAAAATTCCTAGTATCATTTTGATATTTTACTACTCCATTATCTAAATAATATTTTCTAGCAGTATGAGAAGTAGCTGAAACATCAGAAGTATAAACAACATTAGCAGTTGAACCAGCAGTCCAAGTATAACTTGTAACAGAACCATTACCAACAGAATTTGTAATATTAGTTGCTAAAACATCTGCACTATTATAATGTAAATTAGCATTTGCTGTATATTCTGTTCTTAGATATTCATAATACTCTGCATTTGAACCCCATTGTTGATAATTATTAGATAAAGTTTCTCTACTTGAAGAAGCGAAATTTGTATATGAACCACCAGCATAATCACCTGTATTGATTGAAACATTTGACCCCACTTTAACAAGTTGGTATTTTTCTGTATCTTGACCAGTATGTTTATAACTTCTAACTGTGAAATATTTTTGTTTATAAGTTACTTTATATTGATAATCATTTCTTAAATTAAAGGCATAATTATACGTTAATTTATATTGAGAAATACCATTATTTGTAACTTCACAATTCACTTCTGCTTCTTGTTTATTAATATATTCTTGGTCTTTATTAGTTTCATTAGTGCTTGTTACATTTTGAACTAATTCATATGTAATTTCATATAAATCATAATATCTTTCTGCTTCAACAATAAGTTCATTAGTAGCTTCATCAAATCTAATCATCGTATATTTATTAATATCAAAATTTGAATAATCAATTAAAGTAGCAGCTTCATTTGTTAAAATTGAATAAATTTTAAAACCAGAAACAGTTTGTTTTCCACTTGGTGTATCAATTTGGAAATTTTCATCATAAATATACATTTGACCACCAGCATAATACATTTTTGTACTAAAACCGTTTGTTCCAATTTGCTTACCATTAACATCTGTTGTAACATAGGCATCACCTTTTGTTTCTAATACATATGTTAATTGATTTAAGTCACTTCTATTGATAACTTGATATTCTGAAGTATCTGTACTTCCACTTGTTCCAGCTATAATATTACCATTAGCATCAACAGATATATTACTATATCTAATATAATTTGTATCACCAACGGCAAACTTATATTCTGTATAAACGTCTACATTTTTATAAGTATTATAAATGTCATCATTTAATAGTTTATAGCCAAAATATTCGTTGTCATCAAAAGAAAGTTTATCATCTTGCGAATAATAAACAGTATCATTAGTTTGCCAATCTGGTAAATAACGATAAAGTCTATAATATAAATAATCATCAACTGTGTCAAAAACATATTGTCCATTTGAACCGTTTGCAAATGAATAATATAATTTGCCATTGATGTCTTTGTTTTGTTTTAAACCCGTTTGTGAATAAACTGCGATTTTCTTTGTATCAGTTGTAGTTGAATCTAGCCATGTATAATATTCGAAAACATATACTTCATCATTTTCATTAACGATATATTGATATGAGTTTTTATCATATATTTTTGATTCATCATTAACTAAAGTATAACAATATTTTGTATATTTATTTTTTTGTGCATTAGTAGGATTTTTTGGCATATCTCCAGAATACTGTACCAAATCACTACCTAATGTTGATGGGGTTAAAGAATACCAACATCCGTCAATAGTGTGGAAATCATCTTGTTGTACTACCAGAGCATTAGCTGTTGGTAAACAATCAAATAAACACAAAAGAGTGAAACACAAAATAATTGTTAAAAAAGCTATATTCATTCTTTTAAAACCACAAGTAAAATCTACACTTGTAATCACATTTTTGAATTTAGAAATAAAACTTTTCTTTTTCATGTCTGTACCTCCATTTAAAATTTTTATATATTAATATTATAGTTTTTGAGTTATAATTTTTCGGTTAATTTTAAATAAGTAAATAATAAATATTATTTAAAAAAAATAAAAGGAAAAAATTACATTTTCCTTCTAATTAATACTCTTTTATAAGGTTGAATACATCTTCCATCATTTGATATACATACTAAATTGTGCATTTTTGGACTATAATGACCTTTTCCACCTTGTATTTTATATAAATTAACCCATTCACCTAATGGTTTTATACCTAATTCTTCTACTAATTCATTCGAATCTGTTCCAATTATTTCAAATTGTTCTGGATTAAATTTATCTAAAAAAGAAATAGGGACTCCCATAATACCATAATAATCCATAGGTATGTCTGAAATTTTATTAACATTTATAGCATCAAAATTATAAAATTTTAAATATTCTTTTTTGCTTAATAAAAGTGGAGTAACACCGTCTTCTTCATAATATTTTTTGGTTAATATTAATTCATCATTAGTTTTATCAATTTTTAAATTTGTAAACCAACCAATATTTCCAAAAGATTTAATAGAATCACCTGGAGTTTTAAATTTATTAACACTATTATAACCAAACCAAATTTTATTATTTTTAAATAAAGAAAATATATTTTTTAATCCAATAGCATTTTTATTTCCAATGGTTAAAAACTTTTTATTGTGTTCTATAAGTAATTCAATATAATCAGAAAATAAAGAAAATGGTGGATTTGATACAATTATATCTGATTCTTTTAAGATATTTATACATTCTTCACTTCTAAAGTCACCATTACCATTTAAATAAGTTTTATAAACTTTTTGTGTATTAAATTCATTATTTAATTCATCTGCATATAAATCAAAAAGATTATTAGAGATATTTTTCTCTTGTTTTAAAACTTCTAATTTATATACATGTTTTCCATTATCATAAAAAGTTGCAATTAATTTTTTAATTTCTAATTTTTTCATATTCATATAAAAATATTTAAAAAAATTTGAATATTCAGGATTATCACAATTACAGTAAATTATTTTATCTTTAAAATGATTAGTATAATGCTTTAATTCTTTTTCTATATCTTTATATAATGTATAAAATTCATCGTTTTTATTAATTTTTGCGTCTAATAAATTTTGATTTTTAAACATATAAACACTTCCTTAACACTTATACTTATAGTTTTTAAATTTTTAAAAAAGTGTTTTTAAAATAAAAAAAGGAAGAAATTCTTCCTTTAATCTGTTTTAATTTTCTAGTTTATCGATTGTTTTTTGAGCAAGATTATCTAATTTTACTTCATGTTCTTCCATATTAAATGGATAATCAGTTCTTGAAGAGATAAACCAATCTAAATAATTTTCTGCATAAAACATTTCAACAAAAAATATTTCATCAGTTTTTAAAGACTCTGTTGCGATAGCTTTACATAAATTAGAAAATTTTAACAACGTTTCATAATATATTGTACCGAAATCTTCTTGTTTACATTTTAAAATACTTTCAAAATCATAACCTCTATTAGTGATAAAATTGCCCTCAGTATATCCCGGACAGTCAATATTATTGACTAACAAACTACCACAAAATTCATTAATTAAATATTCTGGTGTTACTTTTTCTAAAAAATGATTGATGCTAGTTAAATAAACTTCACCTTTTTTAAAAATTACTGATACATAAGTTTGAGAACTTGGTTCTAAATCAATATTTTCGAAACCTAAAACAGATGCTTTTACTATTTTCTCTACAAATTTCATTCCTAATTCCTCCTAAATTTAAATAATAATAAGCATCTTATATATAGTTTTAAAAAAATATAAACAAAAAAGAGAAGTATTTTCTTCTCTTTTTCTCTTACCAAACAATATGAATAGCTATAATTATATCTTCTTTAGTAATGATAAAATCTAATAATCTACTTTCGCAGCCTTTTGATATTTCGAATATCATTCTATCTAAAAATAAATGTAAAGCATGTAAATTAGATTCATCAATCTTATAATATTCTTTATAATGATTAAAATAATAATCTAAATCATTTTTAAAACCATTTTGACTAGCTATTTCAGAAACTTCAAAATTTTCGCCAATAAAACTTGGATTTAATTCTAAACATATATCTTCTAATATTTCTTTAATAACCTCTAATTTAGTTCGGTTAGTTTCTTCAAAATATTTTCTAATTAATAGCATATTAATATACCTCTTGTATTCTTTCTTCGCCTAGATAATCACAAACTAAGTCACCGAAAAATTTAAGTAACATACCTTCACGATAAACATTAATATCCGCTTTATCAACATTATCAAAACCTTGAATTACTTGATAAGAGGTATTATAACAAAAATATTTATTTGATAACCAACTTTCATGTGAATAATCTTCTAGCCATTCTAATAATTCTTCTGAGTCTGTATCACTTTCATCAAAGAAACAACTTGTCATAGCTTCATATAATGATAAAGTGTGATATGTTTTATTAGTTTTATCATATAAAGTAAAATAATATGATGAATTTTGACTAAAGGTATTTTCTAAAACCATACCAGTAAATTCATATAATAATTTACTAGGCATGTTAGCTCTTTCTTCTAACAAATCATTATCTAAGTCAGTATTAGAATCATTATTCTGACCAAAAGATATTGTACAATTATGTTTTTCAGCCATTTCATAAAGTTTAGTAAGTGTTTTTATATGTGTATTTGACATTCTTATATTCATTTCTTTTTCCTCCTATATATCAAAACATATTTATGTATAATATATAGTTTTAAATATAATAAAAAAGGGCTTTTCACCCTTTTAATTTGAAGATTAAATTAATACTTATTTTTTATACCTACAAAAGGAAAGAATAATTTTGTTTCTTTATCGCATAAAAATAACATTTCAAATTTTTCAAAAATAATAACAAAAGAACCACTTCCATCTCTCATATTCGAAACTTCAATATTATTTTTAGAAAGAGAATTTAGAATTTGTAAGACATTTGCATAATACATTGGTTCATTTATATAATTTCCAAATTTAGAGACTTTTCTTAATTTATTATGGTAGTCTTTAATATTATTAGAAGTATCAAATTTTATTTCTTTAATTTTATTTATTGATTCTTGCATTTCTTCTACCTATAGCTTCTTCTAATAATTTTGAAAAGTATTTTAAATTATATCCAATGTAAGCCATATATAATTCTAATGCTTGTTTTGTATCATCAAACATTAATGGACACCAATATGCAATTTCATCATGAGACCAACCGTGCTTTTCGCAAAGTTTAGGGTTAGCTTCATAATACGTTTGTCTTAGCGATAAATTTTGATTGCTTTCTAACATTTTAAAAATTCCATTTGTTATATAATGAGCTTTATCAGCACAACAAGTAGAACCTTCATGTTCATTCATAAATTCTCTAAAAAAACAAGTCATAGTTTCCTTTTTATCATTTAGTATTTCTTTTTCATACCAAAATGGTTCTTGTTCTTTTTTAGAAAAAGATTCAAAAATAGCATTAATTCCTTCTTTAATTTCTTCTTTAGTTAATTCTTTCATAACACTTTTTCCTTTCTATATTACTAAGATTTAACTAATATATAGTTTTAAATTTTAAAAAAAATGGTTATTCAGAGAGGCACGAATTGAGAAAATATTATCGCCCCTTCCGGAACTGTATAACTTACTCAACTTCGTTTATTTAGCCCATAAATAACCATTTGTTATTATATTATGTATTATATACCTTAAAAATAACTATTTCAAGCATTATTTTGAAATTTTAAATTTTGTTGTTTTTTTATTTTCGAAAATAATTATTAATAAAAGATATAAAACCGCAAAAGTAATTATTACAACTATTGAATTTAAATCCTTACAAAAGAACTTTAAAACATTGTGAGTTGTGTATGTTGTTGCAATTACACCTAATATTTCTAATAAAATATTTATATAAGATTTTTTCTTTTTATTATAATATTCAAATAAAGGATTAACACTTTTTTCAATATCTTTCAACAATTCATTAAATTTATTTTCTTCTAAAATATAAGTATATGCCTTATCTAAATAATCGAATGATGAAATGCTAGTATATCTATAATTTGTAGTAAAATATATTAATTCTTCTGATAAATTATTTGCAACTTTTAAATAAACTTTCTCTTTATCACAAGCTAACATAACTTCTTTTTTAAAATAAAATAAATAAGAATATTGTAATAAGTATATATAATAAGCTAATTTTAAATCTTTATATATTTTATCATTTTTGCCATTTTTATAAAATGAGATATTTTTCTTTTTAACAGTTAAAGAACAAATCGCCTCTTTTGAAACAGATAGATAATGGTTTTTATATAAAGAAATAGGATTTAATTTGTAAGATACTATATTTTCAAAAGTATTTGTATCTATAGCACATGACATAATATAATTTAAATCATTTATCAAATCAGAAGCTTCATTTCCACATTCCAAAATAATTGAACTCATTATTTTGAAGCGTGCAAAATTTGAATTTTCACCATACGAATCATTTAAAATTATATTATCACTTTCAATCAAAGTTGATAGTATACTTTTTATATTAGTGAATTTAAAATATTGACGAATAGAGAAAAAAAGTTTCCAATAATTTTTAGTTTCTTTTATGAAATCAGCACCAAAACTATCGAAATTTATAATAAGAAGAAAATCTCTTTTATTAAAAACTAAAAATTGTATGCTAGATATTCTTTTTTTTACATCATAATGTACAGGCTTTAATTGGAAATTTGTTGATGACGTTACCACATTTTTAGCTATAGAATTATCTTTGATACAAAATTCTTCGAATACACTACTCTTTTTATTAAATAATTCGTCGTATATATGCTGATGAATATGTTTCCTGTTATCATTAGATTTTTGTATTTCATCACTTGTAATCCACGGATAAATGTTTTCTTTATATTGCATTTTTTTAAATTTACCTGTAAAAATAACAGAAACTGAATTCTTTTGTAGAAATGACATGTTTTCGCCCCTTTATTAATAAAAAATGTATAAAAAAATCACAATTTCTTAAATTATACTACATTTTTTAAACTTTTAATACTATTTTCAACATTTTAATAAAAAACGAAAAAAGCATTTTATACAATTATATTAATTTATCACTAATAAATTATAATTCAGTCTCATTTAATAATTTACATATTATTTTACATTTCTATATTTAATATTTTATTTATAGTTTTTTGAAAAAATAAAAACTAGGAAAAAATCCTAGTTTTCAAATCTTAATCTAAATACGTTGTTTTCATCTGTAATTTGAATGTACCAACCTTTTGAATCTTGATTAGAAAAACCATAACTTGACATAGTTTTTTTGTATTCAAGATAATCTTCTCTTTCAAATCCTTCGATAGTAAGTCCAACATTCTTTTTAATTTTTTCAATATTAAAGTCAGAAAGGTTTATTTCTTCACCTAAGCATAAAGACCAATTTCTAACAGTTACATTACCATCGATATTTTCAAAACTTTTAATATATGGTTTAGCTTCTAAAGAATTATACCAATCATACCATTCAAGTCCGGGATAAATTATAGAACCATTTGGCGATTCAATCCCAGAAGTTATAGAATAAATAGAATTTTCATAATAAAAA
>JBGVOE010000127.1:0-4705 GCA_045126355.1 Anaeroplasmataceae bacterium
CTTTTTCTTTCTTTCATAAAAAAAATCACCACAATTATTGTGGTAATTATTTTCAAATATTATACATTAATTATGATATAGTTTTTTAGCGTAAACTTCAGGTTCACTTGTTAAATTAATTTTTAACTTCTTAAATACATCACAGTCAACATGAGCCAAAATCGCAGTTGAATGAGCTTCACAACCTTTTAACATAGGTAACTTTTTCATAGCAAGTTCGGCTAAAGGATTAGTTCTTGCTGAAATAGTTAATGCGATTAAAACTTCATCAACATGTAAACGTGGATTTTTATTTCCTAAGTTTTTTATTTTCATTTCTGAAATAGGTTCAATAATAGATGGAGATATTAAAATTAACTCATCATTAATACCCGCTAAATGTTTTAACGCATTTAAAATTAGAGCAGCAGGTGCACTTAATAAATTAGAAGTTTTACTAGTAATTATTGTTCCATCAGTAAGTTCAATTGCCATTGAAACTGTATTAGCAATATCACGTTTTTCTAGTGCTGCTTTAACACATTTTCTATCACCTACATTAATATTTAATTGATGCATTAATAAAGCAATCTTATCACATGTTTCTCTTTTAACTTTTCCATTTCTTAAATCAAGTAATGAATTTAAGTATCTTCTAATAATTTCATCTTTACTTGCTTGTTTAGCATATTCATCATCACTTATAGCAAAACCAACCATATTTACACCCATCTCAGTTGGTGAATTATATGGAGATGTTCCATAAATAGCTTCTAACATTGCTTTAACAACAGGGAATGTATCAACATCACGATTATAATTAACAACTAATTCATTATTTGCAGCTAAATGATATGGGTCAATCATATTAACGTCATTTAAATCAGCTGTAGCGGCTTCATAAGCTAAATTTACAGGATGATTTAAAGGTAAATTCCAAACAGGGAATGTTTCATATTTTGCATATCCTGCTTTAATATTACGTTTGTTTTCATGATATAGTTGCGATAGACACATCGCCATTTTTCCAGATCCAGGTCCAGGTGCAGTCATAACGACAATTGGACGTGTTGTTTCAATATATTCATTCTTTCCAAAACCATCTTCACTAATTATTTTAGAAATATTATGAGGATATCCTTCTATATCATAAGCAAAATAAGTTTTAATACCTAAGTTATTTAATTTGTTAGTAAAATTAATCACTTGAGGAGTTGAATGATATTGATTAATACAAACAGAACCAACATATAAACTAGATGCTCTAAAAGCGTCAATTAATCTTAATACTTCTGATTCATAGTTAATACCTAAATCACTTCTGATTTTATTGTTTTGAATATCTAACGCATTAATAACAATAACAACTTCTACTTTATCTTTTATTGTTAATAACATTTTTAGTTTAGAATCAGGTTCAAATCCAGGTAGGACTCTAGAAGCATGGAAATCATCGAAAAGTTTGCCACCAAATTCAAGGTATAATTTATGTTCATACTTTTCTACTCTTTCTAATATTTTCTTTGATTGTAATAATAAATATTTTTCATTGTCAAATGCTAATTTCATCTAACTCACCTCTAATACACATATATTATTATATTTATAAATATAATTAATTCAAGTATAATAAATTTATAAAATATCTTCAACTTTATCAATTTTTTTTATAATTTTAACACTGCATCCATCTCCAACACTACTTTCAACAGTCATTTCATCACTAAATACATCCATAATAGTAAAACCTAATCCACTTCTTTCATCATCAGGCTTAGTTGTAAACATTGGTGTTTTAGCTAGTTCAATATCTAATATTCCTACACCTCTATCTATAACTTCAATATAGACAAAATCTTTATCATAACTTAAGTTCATATAAACATCCATAGCCTCATCTGATAAACACCCATGAATAATTGCGTTTGTTACAGCTTCCGAAATAATTGTTTTTATTTCATTCATAAAACCAATACTACTATCAATTTCTGAAAAAAAGATTTGACCAATACTTCTAGCTACTTTGATATTACTTACTTTCGCATTAAAAACACATCTTAACTCGTTATCCATAAATCTCCTCCAAATAGTTTGTTGCTGCTTCTTCATTTTCTTTTATAATACAAATTCTCGGTAAACCAGAAAATAAGATTATTCTTTCTACTAACTTATTAATAGAACATAATACAACCCTACCACCTTTTAATTTCAATTGATTATATCTTCCTATTATTATTCCTATACCTGTAGAATCCATAAATGTTAATTCTTTTAAATTAAATACAATATTCTTAACATTTTTTTCTTTAATAATTGAGATTAATTTATCTCTTAAATTTCCAATATTTTCTTGATCCATTTCGCCAATTAAGCGAATATACATTGTATTTTTCTTCAAATAGAATTTTACTGTTAATCCCATTTATTTATCACCTCTACAGGCGATTATACCCTTAATTTATAGTTAAAAAAGTCTTTCGACAATTACTCTTATTAATTTCAATCGACAATTATGTAGATAAAAAGTATTTTTTGTCATAATGTGTAATTAAAAATAATTTTTAATAATTTTATTGCATAAATCATAATTTTGTATTAATATATAGATATAAGGAGGCAAAGAAATATGATTAAATGGTTTGATGCGGATAAGAAAAACAAAAACTGTGTGGCTACAATCTATGATACAAACATAACCTTAAATAAACACGCTTGCGATTTAATATCAAATGCTTATACTGTTATGTTAGGACTAGATTACGAAAACAAATTGTTATTTATTAAACCACTTAACAAAGACGTTGCTACTAGGGGAGATATTCCAACTACAAGTCAATATAATATAACAATCAGAAGTAGTTATGGAAGAATTAGTAACGTTGATTTCGTCAAGGAGATTAAGGGGATTTTAGGAATTGATTCATTAAAGGTGAATCCAAAAAAATTTAGTGTAGAGTATTCTGAGGGGATGAATACTTTGAAAATCGATTTAACAAAGGAGGAATAGTTTATGGAAAATATATGGTACATATGGTTATCTTTAGCCGTCTTCTTCTTAATTATTGAATCGATGACTGTTGAAATCATTTCAATCTATTTTACAGGTGGAGCATTAGTATCAATGGCTTTATCACTATTAGGGGTTCCACTTGAATGGCAAATACTAGCATTTTGTGTTGTAAGTATATTATTAATAATATTTACAAGACCAATTGTCGCTAGATACTTAAAAAGAAATGAATCTAAAACTAATGTCGATACATTAATCGGGGATGTCGCGACTGTTACAAAAGAAATTTTACCAGACGAACGTGGTGAAGTTAAAATCAAGGGTCAATATTGGCTTGCTGTAAGTGCAAATAATGATATAATTGAATCAGGTAGTAAAGTCAGCATCTTGGCTATTGAAGGTGCAAAATTAATAGTTAAAAAATATGAATAAAATGGGAGGAATATAAAATGTTCAATATTTTTAATGCAAATCCTGAAAATGATTTTACAGGATTAATTATTACAATTGTTATAGTAGCAATTATTTTAATCATCTTTATTAAATCAGTAAAAGTTGTAAAACAAACAGATAAATATGTAATTCAACGTTTAGGTGGATATCATGCTACTTGGGGCGTAGGAATTCACTTCTTACTTCCATTCTTTGATAAAATCGAACGTGTTGTAAACTTAAAAGAACAAGTTAAAGACTTCGATCCACAACCAGTTATTACAAAGGATAACGTAACAATGCAAATTGATACAGTTGTCTTCTTCCAAGTTACAGATCCTAAATTATTCTGTTATGGTGTAGATAATCCTATTAGCGCTTTAGAAAATTTAAGTGCTACTACATTACGTAATATTATTGGGGATTTAGATTTAGACCAAACATTAACATCAAGAGATATTATTAACACTAAAATGCGATCTATCTTAGATGAGGCAACAGATCCATGGGGAATTAAAGTAAATCGTGTTGAAGTTAAAAACATTCTTCCACCAAAAGATATTCGTGAAGCAATGGAAAAACAAATGCGTGCTGAACGTGAAAAACGTGAAGCTATCTTAAAAGCTGAAGGTCAAAAACAATCTGCTATCTTAAAAGCTCAAGGTGAAAAAGAAGCCGCTATCTTAACTGCTGAAGGTCAAAAAGAACAAATGATTAGAATCGCTGAAGGTGAAGCTGAATCAGTTAGAATTAAAAAGGAAGCTGAAGCTTTAGGTATTAAATTATTAAATGAAGCTCATGCAACTCAAGAAACTATTCAATTAAGAGCATTAGAAACATTAGGTGTTGTAGCTGATGGTAAAGCAACTAAGATTATTGTTCCATCTGAATTACAAAATCTTACTTCTATTCTAGCTAGTGTTAACTCAGTTAAAAACGAAGAATAATAACAAATAGAGTAGAGGGAAAATAATTTTATTTATTTTCGCCCCTCTCACCGAACCGTACGTACGGGTCTCGTATACGGCTCTCCAAATATATTTCAAATTACTTAGAATAATATGCAAGGGGATTGACTAATGCTGGTCGGTCCCCTTTTGCTGTTTCTAGAACCTTGGGTGAAAGGATAAAATTAATGATATTCATTCCCGCTCTTTTGTACCAACCAAGTCTAGAGTTTGCTACTTTAAAGATTTCCTCTTCATCAAAACCATTATTATTCTTCAAGTTAATCTTCATTAGATTAGTATAAATCGTCTTAGGTCTCTTCCACTGTTTTAAAAT
>JBGVOE010000128.1:0-14153 GCA_045126355.1 Anaeroplasmataceae bacterium
AAAGATCTATTTCATGACACATTAGCGTCATAATCACGAATTTTTAAAATTCGGAGGGTGTAAACCCCTTTTTGTCTTGAAGTTCAACTATTTATTAAACTTTTTATAAATTTAACTTGACTTAGTTATAGTTGGCTTCCTATTCTTAAATCATTTGTTTTAATTTTATAATTAGATTAAATGCCTCAATAGGCGTTAAATTATTTATATCAATCATTTCTAATTCTTCAATAATTTCATTATTTAAAGTTTCTATATTTTCTTCTTCTAAAATATCATCTTCAAAATTAAATAGAGTTAAATCTACATTATGAGCATGATTTTCAGTTTCTAATTTTTCTAAGATATCTTTACTTCTAGCAATAAGTGATTTTGGTAATTTCGCTAAAGCAGCAACGTTTATACCATAAGATTTATCTACTGGTCCGTCTTTAACTTTATGTAAGAAAATAATTTTACCAGATTCATCTTTTGCTGAAACATGAATATTTTTAAGTCTTGATAAGCTTTCTTCTAGGCGAACTAATTCATGATAATGTGTTGAAAATAATGTTGTACATCCAATTTTTTCATGAACATATTCTACTATCGCTTGTGCTAGAGCTAACCCGTCAAATGTAGCAGTACCTCTACCGATTTCATCAAATAAGATTAAACTATTTTTTGTAGCATTAGCTAGTGCATAATTAGCTTCTTGCATTTCTACCATGAATGTAGATGCTCCACCAATTAAATCATCACTTGCTCCAATACGTGTAAATATTTGATCATATATTGGCATTTGAGCTTTACTAGCAGGTACATAACAGCCAATTTGAGCCATAATAGCAATTAAGGCTAACATACGCATATATGTTGATTTACCACTCATATTAGGTCCTGTAATTAATAATGTATTATAACGATTAACAATAACATCATTTACAACATAATCAGTACCTAATACATTTTCAACAACAGGATGACGTCCATCAATAATGATAACATCTTGGTTGATAGAAAAAGTAGGTCTAACATAATTATATTTTAAAGCTAAATTACTAAATGCAACCAAACAGTCAATTTCACTAATACGGTCAGCTAACATTTGAATTCGTTTAATATATGAAGCACAAACTTCTTTTAATTTTAAGAATAAATCATATTCTAATTGAACAATCTTATCACTAGCGCTTAACACTTTAGATTCATATTCTTTTAACTCTGGAGTAATAAATCTTTCTGCGTTAGCTAATGTTTGTTTTCTTTCATACGCTTCTAACATTGGACTATTAATAAATGATTTAGATACTTCAATATAGTATCCAAAGACATTATTAAAGCCAACTTTTAAAGTTCTAATACCAGTTTTTTCACGTTCTGCGATTTCATAATTTAAAATCCAATCACGTGAATTATTTTTAATATTAGTTAATTCAAGTAAAGTTTCATTATACTCTGGTTTAAACATTCCACCTTCTTTTAATGTTAGCGGAGGATTTTCAACCAATGCACTCTCAAGTAAACTATGAAGTTCATCCAATGAATCAATTTGATTATTTAGTTCAATTAATTTTAAATTATTAGAATTAACTAATAAATTTTTAAGATTTGGAACATTTGATAAACTCTTACGTAATTGAGCTAAATCTTTAGCGTTACAATTCCCACAAGAAATTCTACCAACAATTCTTTCTAAGTCATAAACTGTTTTTAAACACTCTTCTATATCTTTTCTTAATAAATAATCATTTAAGAAAATAGTAGTATAGTCTAGGCGTTTATTAATTTCAGTTCTATCAATTAATGGATACTCAACCCACTTACGCATCATACGTGAACCCATAGCAGTATGACATTTATCAAGTAAAGCTAAAAGTGACCCATTCTTTTGACCTAATCGTAATGTTTCTGTGATTTCTAAATTGCGTTTAGAATGAATATCGATCTTTAAAAACTCTTTTCGTTCATATCGAACTACAGTTTTTAAATGTGTAAGTTTTTCTCTTTGTGTTTTGATAATGTAATTAGCAAGTAAGCCAAAAGCTAATACTTCATTTTTATCTATTAAATCAATTGTTAAACCTGATAGATAACTAGGTAACTCAAAGTCTTCTTCATAAGAAATAACAATTCCATAATTTTTAACTAATAAATCTGTAATCTTTTTATTAAATTTACTACTAACAACAACTTCTTTAACGCGTAAATTTAAAACTTCATCTAATAGTTCTGTTTGATTGGCTAAAAGTGTTAAATAAGCGTCCCCTGTTGTAACATCAATATAAGTAAAGATATAACTTTTCCCTTCTTCTTTAATAGAAGCGATATAATTATTTTCTTTACTCATTGCTGAATTTAGAACACATGTACCAGGAGTTAGGATTTTAACAACACCTCTTTTAACAATTCCTTTTGTAGCTTTTGCATCTTCAACTTGTTCAACAATAGCAATTTTATATCCTTTTTCAACTAGCTTTGTAGCATATACTTCATAAGCATGAAAAGGAATACCGCACATAGGTACTCGCGTCTTTTGTCCACAATCTTTTCCTGTTAATTGTATTTCAAGTTCCCTAGAAGCAACAATAGCATCATCAAAAAACATTTCATAAAAATCGCCTAAGCGAAAAAAGACTATAACGTCTGTATAGTCTTTTTTGATTTCTAAGTATTGTCGCATCATCGGTGTGAATTTTTCTAATTCATAACCTTCAAGGTTCATTAATATCACCCTTTTATTTAATACTATATAATAAGTTAGTTTATTCTACTGGAGTTATAGGATCTACTGGAGTAGGTTCAATTGGAGTTCCACCAAAAAGTTCTGCTACCCAATTATACGCAGTTCTCATCCAATCACTAAATGTCTTTCTTACTACTCCTTCTGGTCCCATGAATGGAAGGTATTTTTCAGAATTTGTATTGATGAATTCAGCAAATTCACCTTCAATAACATTTAAGTCGATAAGTGTTGTAATAGCAAATGCAGCTAAAACAATAATAATTGCTATCCAAATGATAGTAGAAACAACTTTCCAGAATGCTCTTCTCTTAGCTTTACGATAAATAGCTATATCGTTCTTAGCACGAATTTTTTCTAACTTAGCTTTCTTTTTAGCTAATTTTCTTAATTTCTTTTCTTCTTTACGAACATTTTTCTTGTTTTCAGGAGAAATTTCAAGTGTAGTAGCAGTACTCATTTCTGCTTTAACTAATTGTTCTTTTTCTTCAGGTGTCATTGTATCGAATGTAGAATCTACTACAACTGGAGAAACTTCTTCAGCAACTTCTTCAACAACTGGTTCTTCTACTACAGGTTCTTCAACAACTGGAGTTTCAATAACAATAGGAGTAACAGGTTCTTCAGCTACTTCTTTTTCAACTACTTGACCTGGTGTAACAACAACAGTTTTTTCTACTCCTGATTGATTAGGGTAGTTAACTGTAATGTTAATAGGTGAAGGTTGAACTGTAGGTGTTGGTTGAGAAGAAATAGTTTGTTTAATAATTTCTTCTAATTGAGAAATACGTTTTTCGTATAAATCAATCATTGTGTTAAAACGTTGATCATCCATAGCTGCTTTTTGTTCTCTATCTTCTAATAAATGAACAATAGCTGCTAATAATTGATCATTATAAGAATTTGTAGGTTCAACTGCTGGAGCAGGTTCTTCAACTACAGGTTCTTCAACTACTGGAGCAACTTCTTCAACAGGTTCTTCAACAACTGGAGCTTCTTCAACAGGTTCTTCAACAACTGGAGCGACTTCTTCAACAGGTTCTTCAACAACTGGTTCTTCAACAACTGGAGCAACTTCTACTACTACAGCTGGTGCTTCTGCTGGTGAATCATCTTCATCATCAAATGCTGCAACTTCACGTAAATAATCTTTAGAGAATTTGAATTCTTCTAATTCAGGTAAAGTAGCTAATTGAATTCTTGGTTTACGTACAGCTTTTGAAGATGTGTCGATACGGTTCATTACGAATTCGATAATATCATCTTTCTTCATTTCTGTACTTGCTTTAATTCCGTTTACTTTAGCAAAACGTTGTAATGAAATAGCACTCATTTTCTTTAATTGAGCTTCTGTATCATCTTCAACTTTACCTTGACGACGTAAGCCATCTAATACTAAAGCAACTAATTCTTCTTTCTTTAAACGTTTTGGAACATTGATATCATATTTAGCAGCGATATTTCTAATATCTGCAACTGTAGAACATTTCTTTAAAGTTGTTTTGAAGTCTTCATAACTCATACCATCAAAGTTATATTCGTAGTCATAGAATGCGCCATCGCTTTCACTCATGAATTCAGCGAAACTTTCAATAGTACTTTCTGGAGTTTTTAACTTCATTAATTCATCAATATGTTTATCTTGAATACCAACTTCATCAGCGTTCATAATAAGTAATAAGTAGAAAGTTCTCTTAAAACGAACTGCTTCTTTTTCAGCATCAAATACATTAGCATTACTTGTTGCTAAAATATTCCAGAAGTTAACTAATTGGTATTCTGAGAATTTTTCATACCAATTTAGACGATACATAAATTCGTCTGATAAAACTAATTCTTTTGCCATTTTAACATAGTCGTTTAACACTAAGCGTAAAGCGCTAATTCTTAGTTCACGTGGTAAACTTGCGTTTTCAACTAAATAAGCAGCAACCTTTTTACTGTCTTTAGAAACTAATTTTTCTAATACTTTTTCTAAATCTCTAACTTTGTGTGATACAACTAATATGTTTTCTTCCATTTTTAATTTCATATTTACACCCCGCGATTCAAATCTAATTATAGTTTATAATATTTAAAATATTATTTCAACAAAAAAATCATTTTTCTTGACATTTTTTCACATTTTTTTGATTTTACGACGAATAAAGGCACAATTAAGCCATTATATTCCTATTATTTGCGATTTTTCATTTTTAATGCAGAAAATGGAAAAAACGTCTTAAAAATACTTAAAAGACGCTCATTTTTCTCTATTTTAGCCTATAAAATTTTCATTTATATCCATATCTAGTGTATCTATTTCTTCTTCCCAGTTTTCAGTTTCCTTAAAAACAGTTACTTTCATTTTTGTCTCGCCAATTATCTCAGCGATTATTTCAAAAGTAATATCTACTTGTACATAATCGTCTGTTATTTTAGCATTAGTTACAGTTGGATGTTGGATTATTCTAGCTAATATATCATCCGTATTTTCTAAATAGTTTTTTACAACTGTTTTAGTAGTGATTTCTTTTTTATAAGTTATCGTTTCTCTGATAATATCTGTTTTAGTATTGTTGTTAGTTGAGAACCAAATATTAATTTCAAACTCTCCATCTAATTTTACAACTTCATTAATTTTAGATGCCTCAAATTCATGATTAATAATCCAACAACCTAATATACTATAAGGCTTTTCTTTAGTCTTAACTTTTTCAACTAAATTAAATACTTTTTTACCCTTAGCGACTACGGCACGCGTTACAATTTCGCGTATTTCATTCATTCACAATTACCTCCTAGTATAATATATGAATTACATATTAAATAGTAACATAAGTAAAAATAAAACTGATTGTAAAATACAACCAGTCTTACCCATTAATCACATTATTTATTTCATCTTCTATAGTGCCGATAACTAGGTTAATTAGCGATTTTACCTCATCTTTAGAATCTAAATAAGAAGAAATTAAAACGTCATTTTCAAAAGAAGATAATATTTCATCGTACTCTTTTTTATACATAAAATAGGCGTTTTCAAGTCCTAATTCCCTAGCATTTACAGCTTGTTTTTCGACCTCACGAAGTCTAATTATTTTATTATTTACTTCTTCATTTTTTAAAATTATACTTTCAAGCTTTTTAAAACGAATAACTTCTTCACTACTTAAAATTTCATCAATCAATTCATTTAATGCTTTACTCATCTACTTGTTCACCATTCATAAACCATGTTTTTGCTTCAGTGATTTTTACACTTACAATATCACCAACATTAGCTTTAATTGGTTTAAAATTAACAACTTTTCGATGTTCTGAATAACCTGTCATATATTCAGGATTATTTTTTGATTGTCCATCAACTAAAACTTTTACAACTTGGCCTAAAAATCTTTGATGACCCTTTAAGTAACCTTCGTTAGTTTTTTCAACTAAGCGATTTAATCTTTGATGTTTTTCTTCCTCAGTAAGTAGATTTTCATAAGTAGCCGCAGGTGTTCCTTCACGAGGAGAATAGATAAATGTAAATGCCCCTTCAAATCCAACTTCTTCTACTAAATCTAAGGTATGTTGGAATTGTTCTTCTGTTTCACCTGGGAAAGCTACAATGATATCTGTTGTAATTGAAATACCAGGAACATACTCACGTAATAATTTAATTTTTTCTACATATTCTTCATGAGTATATTTACGGTTCATTCTTTTTAATACCGTATTATCTCCAGATTGAACAGGAAGATGTAAGTTTGGCATTACACTCTTACATTCACCCATTGCTTTGATTGTATTTAAATCTAAGTCTCTAGGATGAGATGTAGTATAATGAATTCTTTCAATTCCTGTTTGATCTAAATCACGAAGTAAGTCACCAAATGTATAATCAATGCCTAAGTCTTTTCCATAAGCATTAACATTTTGTCCAAGAAGCGTAATTTCTTTATAACCTTGTTTTACTAAACATTTAACTTCACTTATAATATCATCTTTATGACGTGATCTTTCCTTACCACGTGTATAAGGAACAATACAATATGTACAGAATTCATCACAACCATACATAATATTAATCCAAGCTTTATGTTTATTAGCTCTTATTTTAGGAAGATTTTCAACAATAGAACCTTCAAAACTTAAAACTTCTACTACTCTACCTCTTTTAGTAGAAATTTCATATAAGAAATCAGGAAGACGATAAATGTTGTGTGTACCAAATACTAAATCGATTTCACGATATTTTTCAAGTAGGCGGTCAACAACATGTTCTTCTTGTGGCATACATCCGCAAATACCAATAATCATATCTTTATTGTTTCTTTTTGGTTCTTTTAAGTTACCTAAAACACCCCATATACGATTTTCAGCATTTTCTCTAATAGCGCATGTATTTAATAATACTACATCGCTTGTTGATGCATCCTCATTATATGTATACCCTAATTGTTCAAAAATACCAGCCATAACTTCGCTATCAGCTTCATTTCCTTGACAACCATAAGTTAAGATATGATAAGTTTTCCCTTTACCTAAATCTTTATATTTTGGATTTTCTTCATAAATAATTGTTTCAATTTCTTTTGTTAATCTCTTACGAGCTTTTCTTAAATCAGGTTTATTTAAAATAATATTTTTTGCCATATATATTCACCAACCATTATTCTATCAAATTTATATTGAAAAAGCAAAGAAAAACTAACTTTAGTAAGTTAGTTATCTAGCTTTTATTAAAGAGCTTTTACAATCAATTTTATCGCAGTGCGGTCTTCGCCTTCTATTAAGATATCAGAAAACGCTGGGATACAGTAAATATCTTTACCTGTAGGAGCAATATAACCTCTAGCTATTGCTACTGCTTTTATTGCTTGATTAAGGGCTCCTGCGCCTACCGCTTGAATCTCGATTGAGTTTTTTTCCTTAAAGGCATTTGCTAGTGCACCTGCCACGGAATTAGGTTTTGATTTTGATGATACTTTTAAAATTTCCATAATATTATTCCTTTCATATCTGCTACCAAATAATATGATGGAACTTTTCTTAATATGCTATTTTTGGATATTAATTAATTTTATTGTAGGTTTCTCCCCTAATGTTAATAAAACACCATTTAAACCACAAACATTGCTTTCATCTAATTTAAAAGGTTCTTTACCGTCATTAACAAAGCGGTCAATAATAATTTCTTTTTTTACACCTAATATTCCGCAAATAGAACCAGTCATTCCTAAATCTGTAACATATAAAGTTTTATTAGGTAATACTTGAGCGTCATTTGTTTGAATATGTGTATGTGTTCCGACTACTGCGTCAACTCTGCCATCTAAAAAATGAGCCATCGCTAATTTTTCACTAGTAGCTTCAGCATGCATATCAACAATAATATGATCACTTTTATGTTTTGATAAAAATTCATCAACAACTATAAAAGGATTATCCAGCTCATATTTAGAATCCATATGAATTGTTCCTAAAAGATTAATAACTGTAATAATTTTTCCATTGTAATTAATATCAACGTATCCTAATCCTTTTTGATTTAAGATATTCATCGGTCTAGCAATCTTACTACCCTCAATAAAATCATTAATTTCTTCATTACGATATGTATGATTTCCCATTGTAATAGCTGAAATATTTAGGCTCATTAATTCTTTATAATCTTTAAGATTTAAACCCTTCCCATTAGTAGTATTTTCCGCATTAACAATAATTAAATTTGGCTTATATTCTTGTTTTAAATAAGGTAATTTCATCTTTAAATAATTAAGACCATATTTACCTACAATATCACCAATAAATAAAATACGCATACTTTTCACACTCCAAATAAAGAAAGACAGGTATAAAACCTGCCTTAAATTTTTATTTTGCTACATCAACGGCTCTCATTTCACGAATTACAGTAACTTTAATAGTTCCTGGGTAAGATAATTTAGATTCAATTTCCTCTTTAATCTTACGCGCAACAGTAAATGTTGATAAGTCATCGATTTCTTCTGGTTTAACCATTACTCTGATTTCACGACCAGCTTGAATTGCAAATGAAGTTTCTACACCAGGAACACTATTAGAAATTTGTTCTAACGCTTCTAAACGTTTAACATAGTTTTCTAATGAATCACTACGTGCACCAGGGCGACTTGAAGATACAGCGTCAGCTGCAGCTACTAAGATAGCGATAATGCTTTGTGGTTCTTGATCACCATGATGTGATGCGATTGCATCGATAACTTCTTTTGGTTCACGATATTTTGTAGCTAATTGAACACCAATTTCTACGTGTGAACCTTCAACTTCGTGGTCTACAGCTTTTCCGATATCATGGAATAAACCTGCACGACGTGCTAATGTTTCATTTAAACCTAATTCAGCTGCTAATTTACCAGCTAAGAATGCAGTTTCTAATGAATGTTGTAATACATTTTGTCCATAAGAAGTACGGTAGTGAAGTCTACCTAAGATTTTCACTAATTCAGGATGAACTTTACCGATTTGTGCTTTAAATACAGCTTCTTCACCTTTTTCACGAATATACATTTCAACTTCTTGACGACATCTGTCAACAATTTCTTCAATTCTGGCAGGATGAATTCTACCATCTTGAATTAATGTTTCTAATGATTTTTGAGCAATTTGACGACGAATTGGGTCAAAACCACTCAACACTACTGCTTCTGGAGTATCATCAATAATTAAATCTACACCTGTTAATGATTCTAAAGTTCTGATATTTCTTCCTTCACGTCCGATAATTCTTCCCTTCATTTCATCTGCAGGTAATGATACTACGTTAACAGTTTTTTCACTACAAGTTTCGCTCGCATATTTTTGAATAGCTAATGCTAAGATGTTTTTGGCGCGACTTTGAACTTCATTTCTAGCATTTTCTTCTTCCTCTTTAATATAAAGAGCGATTTCTTGTTGGATAGATTCTCTAACTTGGTTCATGATAATTTCGCGAGCTTCTTCTCTAGTTAAGCCAGCGATTTCGATTAATTTTGCTTGTTGTTGAGCAAGTAATTCATCTACTTTAATATTTAGTTGTTCTAATTCCATTTTCTTATCATCCAACTTAGATTCTTTTAAATTCAATGATTCTTCACGTTTATCTAAATTTAAACTACGACGATCTAAAGATTCTTCACGTAAAGTTAGTTTTGTTTCTAATTCAAACACAACTGTTTTACGTTCTTTAATATCTCTTTCAGCTTGACGTTTTAATTCTTGAATTTCTGTTTTAGCTTCTAAGATGGCTTCTCTTTTTAATTTTTCAGCTGATGCTTTACCTTCATTAACAATGTTTTCTGCTTGTAAGCGAGCTTCATTAAGAGACTTATCATGTTGTTTAACACGATATAAATAACCTAAAACTAAACCAACACCAAATAACAAAAGTGAGATTACGACAACAACGATCCATTCTGTTGGTCCCATTTTGTCCTCCGATAGTTTTTATTTTTTTAATTTTTATGCGCCATTAAAAGAATGCCAAAAGGCATTAACATGCTGTAAATATATTAACCACTTTTATATTAAAATGTTATAATAACGTGCTATTAAAATTGAAAAGATTGCACGAGATCAATTTATTTATAGATAAGAGGTCAAATTACGACATATCATTAAAACTCTAAAATATTTAAAATTTCATTTGTTTTTGTACTATTTTTTATAATACACTAATGATTATACTTTTATTTTATAAATAAGTCAACGAATTATATCTTGAAAAAACAAACAAAATGTACTAAAATACCTAATAGGTAGTAAAAGGAGAGATAATCGTGAGTAAAAAATTACCCCTATTAAAATATAAAAAATTAATAATGTTATTATTAGTTGTATTAGCTGTAGTAATTTGTGTTTTTGCAACATACATTACTGAATACAATTTAAATGAAGTTAGCAGAGAAGATGTTTTAACTACTGAAGTTACTTCTACTTATGAATCTAATGAAGAATTATTAGAAAACTTTAAAGAATTCAAAATTTATTTATCTAAAGACGTTGAACCATACAAAGATAATGGTGAAATGGTATACGGAAAAAAAGAATTTACTATTATTACTGAAGCTAATGAAGATTCAGAAATCAAAGGAACAATCAAAGTTACAATCGGATTAGGTGCAAACTGGATTAAATATATCAGTAAAACAGCTACTAAAACAGTAACAGTTGGTAAAGAAACAACACTTACAATTTCTGATATTGATACTTCATTCCCAGCTAACGGAGATTTATTATTTGTTCAAGTTGATTCTCCAATCTTATATGTATTAGTTGAATGGAGCGATTACGCTGGTTCTCGTCATCACACTTACTTAGAATACAACTACAAAACATATAGTGTTAAACCAGAAGCAAAAGCTGAATAAAATATAAAACGCATATCAAACGATATGCGCTTTTTTTTACCCTTTTATCTTTTCATAAATTTCATCATAAATTTGAGGATTTGCTTTTAGGTAAGCCTTAACATTTTCGCGTCCTTGACCAATTTTTTCGCCATTATAGCTAAACCAAGCACCAGCTTTATTAATGATATTTAAGCTTACTGCTGTATCGATTAATTCACCCATTTTAGAAATACCTTCACCATAGATGATTTCTACTTCAGCTACTTTAAATGGTGGAGCAACTTTGTTTTTAACAACTTTAACTACAGTCTTATTACCAACCGCTTCACTTCCGCTCTTTAATTGTTCTCCTCTACGAACATCTAAACGAATAGTTGAATAGAATTTTAACGCTCTACCACCTGGTGTTGTTTCAGGATTACCATACATTACACCAACTTTTTCACGAATTTGGTTAATAAAGATAGCCACACATTTAGTTTTACTAATAATACCTGATAACTTACGCATTGCTTGACTCATTAAGCGTGCTTGTAATCCAACATGTGAATCACCCATTTCTCCGTTGATTTCAGCTTCAGGAACTAACGCTGCAACAGAGTCAATAACGATAATATCAATGGCACCACTTTTAATTAATGCCTCAGCAATTTCTAATGCTTGTTCACCACTATCTGGTTGTGATAATACTAACTCTTCAATATTAACACCTAAATTTTTTGCATACTTAGGATCAAGTGCATGTTCTGCATCGATAAATGCAGCATACCCTCCTAATTTTTGTGCTTCTGCAATTGCATGTAAAGCAAATGTTGTTTTACCACTTGATTCAGGACCATAAATTTCAATAATTCTTCCTTTTGGGTAACCTCCAACTCCTAATGCACCATCTAATATTAAAGAACCTGTTGGAATAACATCTAATTGAGCTACTGGTTCATTACCTAAAACCATTACTGCTCCTTTTCCATATTGTTTTTCAATATTCTTTAATGCTTCTTTTAATGATTGTTCACGATTTACACTCATAAATATACCTCCTATTTATATACTTACAAAAAATTAAATACTTTCTAAAATAACTTTACGATTTTTCCAAAAATATTCAATTCCTGATAAAATAGTAAAGCCTAATGCAAGATACATCATAACTGCACCTATATATCCAAAAATAGGTAATTCAAAGATTTCAACTTGATATAAGAATAAGAAAATTAAAGCTACCATTGTAGTTGCTGTTTTTAATTTACCTAAAAATCCAGCGGCAATAACTTTTCCTCTTTCAACAGCTACCAATCTAATTCCAGATACAATAAATTCTCTACATAAAATAACGATAATAACCCATCCTGGAATAAACCAAGTAAACTCTGGACTATATGCTTGTATTTGTGTACATAAGATAACCATTGCTGAGATTACTAATAATTTATCAGCTAATGGGTCTGCAAATTTCCCAAATGTAGTAACTAAATTATATTTTCTAGCGATATATCCATCTAAGAAATCTGTTAAAGATGCAACTGTAAAAATAATTATATTAATAAAATTTGCTAAAGACATATATCCAATAAAATTTTCATTAAAGAAAGGAATATATGCAATAACTACCATAAGCGGTATTAAAACAATTCTAAACATTGTTAATTTATTTGGCAATGTCATAAAATCAACTCCATTCTTAGTTATTATATCATAATAAAATCCAAAAAACACTATGAGTATTTATTTTTAAAAGAAAAAAATGTTATAATATAAATAACTATAATATATAAGGAGCGGTAAAAATGAAAAGAACTCTAATTACGGGTGCATCAACAGGCCTAGGAAAAGAACTAGCTAAATTATATGCATTAGATAATAATGATTTAATATTAGTAGCAAGAAATGAAAATAAATTAAATGAAGTAAAAAACGAAATCTTACAACTAACAAATGTTAAATGTGACATCGTAGTTGCTGATTTATCAATAAAGGAAGAATGGGAAAAGGTTTATAATTATACAAATGATAAAGGATATTTTGTAAACAACTTAGTAAATAATGCTGGGTTTGGTGATCGAACAGACTTTTTAGAAATGGATATCGATTTCCAAATTAAAATGACTGAAGTTAACTGTAATAGTGCATTATATTTAACAAGAATGTTTTTACCTCCGATGGTTGAACATAATGAAGGCCATATTATTAATGTTGCTTCCATTGCAGGATTTATGCCAGGACCATTCATGGCAACATATCATGCAACAAAAGGATATCTTCTACTATTAGGTGAGGCTATAAGTTATGAATTAAAAAAAACAAAAGTAAAACTTCTTACATTATGTCCAGGACCATTTAATTCAGAATTTGTAAGTAAAGCTCATAATGACTACACATTCAAAAAAATCAAACCTATTGAAGCAAGTGAAGTTGCGAAATATGGATATAAAAAATCACTTCAAGGAAAAAGCGTTGCAATTGTTGGATTTAAAAATAAATTAACTGTCTTTGCTACCCGCTTTGCTCCAAGAAGTTTTGTGGCAAAAACAAGTGCTAAAACAATGAAAAAAGGTGCATAAAAGAATAATAGCGAATCTGTTGAGATTCGCTATTTTTTTTTACTTCATTCTTGCTACTTCACCCCATGGTGGAGTAACTTTATCATTATTCATTACCCAGATTACCGGAATTCCATTTCTTACACTCTCTTTTGGAAATCTCGCGTAACCATCTGTAAGAATAATTATTGCTTTTGGTTTATTCTCTAAATTATTTACATATTCAAAGACTGCAAAAAAGTTTGTTCCGCCTCCACCTTTTGGAATAATTTCTAAGATGTCTTCAATAGAGGAAAACTCTTTAGGTTCATAAACTACATAATCAAAAAATCCCAAATACCCTGTAAGTGAGGTAAACTGTTCTAATGCTCCTTTTATTTCTGAATATGCTTGTGTAATTTGATTACTATTTACAGAACCAGATGTATCAATCATAAATAATATTTCTTTAGGATCATCTTCTTTTTCTACCATTTCATTAAAATCAGGCATGAAAAATGGTCCATCTATTCTTCTATCAGGAGGTGTAAAAGAATAATCTCCTACCTCTAAAGA
>JBGVOE010000129.1:0-4656 GCA_045126355.1 Anaeroplasmataceae bacterium
AGGAATGGATTTATTATTTAATAGAGTTAATGTAGTTATTAATTTAGTGCTTGCGGTTGTCGGAGTTATTTGGATTTTATTAAAACATTTAAAATTCAAAGAACCATATTATATTGAAGTTCAAAAAGAAATTAAAGAAAATAAAATCGATGGTGTTATTTGTCGTTTAGATGAAACATTGGTTACGGTAAAAAAATTACTTGAAAACTGTTATTACTATACAGCAAAAGAAGTATTAGATATTGATTTAACTGATGAAGAAATTGAAAAATTAATAGCTAAAAAACCACAAGAGTATTTTGAAAGTGAAGAAGCCTTAACTTATTTTAATGAATACTTTAATTCGCATTTGAATCAAATGCAAACTGTCCTAGATTGTAAAGCCTTCTTTCAAACATTATATAAACATGATTATAATGTGGCTGTTGTTACAAAATATAGTAAAGAAGTAGCAGAATATATTTTAGATGTACTAAAAATAACAACATATGTCTCTATTATTATTGATAAAGATTTAGGCGATATGAATACTGCATTAAATTCAATTAATGGTAGTAAAAATGTATTAGTTATTTCAGCTAAAGCAGCTGATATTGAATTTGCGAATAATTATGGTTTAACATCTTGCCTAATTTATTTTGGTCCTGAAATTGATTTAGCAATGGAAATGGGACCAACACATGTTATTAATAAAACTAGTCAATTAGATAGTATCATTATTGAATAGGATGGTGATTTAAGATGTCATTTGCGAGTTTATGCAAAGAAGAATTGATGAAGAAAAAAAGAAATCAACTAGAAAATAAAGCACTTATTTTAGGGATGATACTTTCAGGAGCTAAGGTTAGTGAAGCAGAATTTACCTTTTCATCTGTAAGTGAAGGTATTGCGAAATATTTAGTTTTTCTTTTAAAAAGAGTATATAAATATAACGCTAATATAGAAGAAGCAAACATTCAATCTTCAAAGTTCTTACATACTTATAATGTTGTATGTAGTGGAACTTTAAATATCTTAGAAGACTTAGAAGTTCATAACTTTGGAGAGTTTAAGAAGCAAATAGAAGAAAGTGATAATTTAGCTGCTTCTTATATTTGTGGTGCGTTTTTAGCAAGAGGTTCTGTAAATGATCCTGAAACTAGTAAGTATCACTTTGAAATTACTTTAGATGATCCTAAAAATGTGACGTTTGTTCAACATGTTATGAATGAGCGTAGTTTTAACGCTAAGATTATTAAAAGAAGAAATCGTTTAGTTTTATATTTAAAAGAAGCAGAAAAAATAGTTGATATTATTCGTTTTATAGGAGCAAACAATCAAGCTTTCTTATATGAAGATTTGCGTATTGAACGTGACTTTAATAATAGTATCAATCGTATTATTAATTGTGAAGTAGCTAATGAACAAAAAACTATTTCAGCTGCTAGAGAACAACTTAAATATATAAAGTATTTAGAGTATAATTATCCTTTAGAAAAAATTGACCCTAAAATCTTAACGGTTATGAAAGTGCGTCAAGACAACCCTGAGGCTTCTTTAGTAGAGTTAATTGAAATCTTAGATACTGAGTATGGACAAAAACTTAGTAAACCAGGCTTATCACACAGATTCGCTAAAATTAAAGAGTTAGCAATCGAACATAATAAAAATAAAGGTAATTAGTTTTATTTTCTTCTTGCGTTTATTTTTTAAAAAGTATATAATAACAACGATATAAATATCAAAGGCTTTGAAAAGAAGAGTAGTTAAGGATGTTCTTAATAAGAGAGTCCTCATTTGGTGAAAGAGGATAAGAAAGAAATTAATGAAGATGGTCTTGGAGCTTTATTACTGAGAGTGTTCCTTTAGGTAATGACGGGTGCGCCCGTTATAGCGATAGAGTATTATTGTACTCGAAGAGGTAGGTATCGTGAGGTATCTATAAATTAAGGTGGTAACGCGGAATAATTTCGTCCTTAGGCATTAAATGTCTAAGGATTTTTTTATTATAAAAGGAGATGATTGAATTGAATTCTATTATATCAGTTAAAAATTTATGTAAAGATTTTGTGGTAGATGGAAAAGTATTTCACGCTTTAAAAAATATTAATCTTGATGTAGAAGCAAAAGATATATATGGGATAATTGGTTTAAGTGGGGCAGGTAAATCAACATTAATTAGATGTATAAATTTACTTGAGGTTCCTACAAGTGGGGCTATCTCATTTTTATCCGATACATTATTTGAGGGTGATTCTAAAAAGGTATTTATCAATCCAAAGTTAAATCAATATCGAAGAAAAATGGGAATGATTTTTCAAAACTTTAATCTTCTTGATCAAAGAAATGTTTTAAAGAATGTAATGTTTCCATTAGAGATAGCTGGGATTAAAAGCGATATAGCGAAAGAAAAGGCAATGAGACTTTTAAAGATGGTTGGTTTAGAAGAAAGAATTTATGCATATCCATCACAACTATCAGGTGGACAAAAACAAAGAGTAGCTATTGCTAGAGCGTTAGCTAATGACCCGGAAGTATTGCTTTGTGATGAACCTACGAGTGCACTTGATCCTAATACAACAAATCAAATCTTACAGTTATTAAAAACAATAAATGAAACATTAGGAGTTACAATTATTATTATTACTCATGAGATGAAAGTAATTGAAGCCATTTGTAATAAAGTATCAATCATTGACAATAGTGAAATTGTTGAGGTTGGTTTTGTAAAAGATATCTTTAAAAATCCACAATCAAATATTGCGAAACAATTAGTCTTACCAATGGAATCATTTACGATTAATCCTGTTAAAGAGAAGAAGTACTTACGTTTAGTATTTGATGGTACAGTTGATGAACCAATTATTTCTAATTTGATTTTAACTTGTAATTGTGAACTTAATATTTTATCTTCTAATGTAAAAACATTTGAAAATAAAGTATATGGACAAATGATTATTCAAATACCTGATGATAGTATAATTTCCAATAGAATTATTTCATTCTTACTAAATAAACAAATCTTAGTAGAGGAGGTGGATGATAGTGGATCTACAGTTAATATTAGAATCGACTAAAGACACTTTATTAATGGTTATTGTTTCTACTATTATTGCCTATTTAATTGGACTTCCAATTGGAGTATTGTTATTTTATACATCTAAAAAAGGATTAAAACCTAATAAATGGGTTAACATGATAGTTGGAACGATTGTTAATATTTTTAGAAGTATTCCTTGCCTATTATTAATTATTATTTTAATACCAGTAAGTAACGCTATTATCGGTCAAGGTAAGTGGAGTGGTTATTGGTATTCAATGGTTATTCCTTTAATTGTTGCCTCGTTTGCATTTGTTGCTAGAATGGTGGAACAATCACTAGCGGAAGTAAATAGCGGTGTTATTGAAGCTGCTACAGCAATGGGGACACCACAACATAAAATTATTTTAAATGTCCTATTACCAGAAGCTAAACCTTCGCTTGTATCAGGTTTTGCGGTTACAGTTGTATCAATTATTGGATACACTTCATTTGCCGGCTATATTGCTGGTGGCGGATTAATTTATGAAGCTTTTAACCTAGGATACTGGGGAACAAATGAAACGATGATGTGGATACTTATTTTTGTAGTTGTTATAATCGTTCAAATAATCCAAGAAGGTGGATTATATATTTCTAAAAAAATAGATAAAAGGAGAAAGTAGATAATGAAAAAATTATTATATTTATTAACACTTATCTCATTAGTATTAGTAGGAACACTATGTTCTTGTGAAGATAATGAAAAAGTAATTAGAGTAGGTGCAACTCCAGCTCCTCATGCCGAGATTTTAAATAGTAAAGTAGTTCAAGATTATGTAAAATCAAAAGGATATGAACTTAAAGTAGTTGTATATCAAGATTATGTAACACCAAATAAAGCTTTAAATGATGGAGGAATTGATGCAAATTATTTCCAACATATTCCTTATTTAAATGAAGAGATTGCTAATAAAAATTATAAATTAAGTGTTGCGTGTGAAGTACATAATGAACCCTTAAATTTATATGGTAAAGAAAATAAGGATGATTGGAGCAACACAAAAATTCATATTATTAATGATGCTTCAAATGTTTCTAGAGCGTTTGAATTATTAAAGGTAAATGGTTTAATAGATTCATATAGTGTAGAAAACTTTAATGCACAATCTCCTGTCTATACATCTAGTATTGGTGTTACTATCGAGTGTATTGATGCAGGCCTTTTACGTTATAAAGTAGAAGGAGGCGGGTACGCTGTTATTCCGGGTAATTATGCACTTAATGCTTGGGATAGTGAAAAAGCTATTAGTTATAAATTATTTGGTGAAGATACAGATGTAGCTTATCCAAATATTATCGCTGTTAGAACCGTGGATTTAGATAGTGAAAAGATAAAAGTATTAGTAGAAGCATTATCACAACCAGAAGTAAAAACTTATATTGAATCTACTTTTGGACCTACTGTTAACTATTTATTTAAAAGTTATTTAAAATAAAAAATAAAAGCCTTTAGCTAAACAATGTTTTTAACTTAAGGGCTTAAGAAAAGAAAAACTTATGATTAATAGTATATTTAAACTATAAAATTATAAGTTTTTTTGTTAATTTCTATTGTAGTGAGAACTTTTACTATTTATATTTATTAATAAATATAT
>JBGVOE010000130.1:0-4179 GCA_045126355.1 Anaeroplasmataceae bacterium
TCCTTGATATTTGAATTGGTTGCCAGCCATATTCATTATATCATGGGGGATTTTTATTTAACAACGCACGAAGCTACCTCTAGTCACACACGCATAGCGTGTGGTTTTAATATTCGGACAAAGCCCGAATATAATAAAAACACGTTTTATCCAACGTGTTTGTTATACTTTTCTAAAAAAATTAAGTTTTCATCTCGGGTATTGAATATCCGAGGATTCTCGCTTTACATTCCTAAATTATCTATTTATATTCTATGATAACATCACCAGTAGTAACGTTTATAATACAGTTCCCACCTGATTGAATGTTTGGTACTTCAATATCACCTGTAGTCGATTTTACCTTAAAAATCTTATTAGATAAAATTGTTCCCCTAACATCACCTGTGGTAAGTTTAATGTTAATATTATTGGCGTCAAATGAGTCAAATTTAACATCACCTGTTCCACCATCGATATTTAAATCACCTGTTAAAACTGTTTTGTTTAAAATCGACTTACCAGTCTCAACTATAATATTTAAATTATTACAACTAACATTTTCTAGTTTTATATCACCTGTAGTTGTTTCTATTTTAAGATTACCATTAATTTTACTATTTTTAAAAATAATATCTCCTGTAGTATTTTCAATATTAATATCATTTGCTACATTAGACTTAAAAATAATATCTCCAGTAACATCATTTATTAATACATCATTAAAATTAAATCCTTCTTCTATATTAATATCTGATGTAGTACAATCGATATTTAACAAATTAAATGAATCTACAGTTAAATATAAATCAAATGTAAATTCGGTAAAATTAAATAATCTTTCAAATAAATTACGCTTATCAATTTGGTTTATTATTAATTTATTATCTTTAACATTAGCTTCAATATAAACTTTTTTATTTTCTTTACAAACAATTTTATTTTCATTATCTGTAGCTAATAAGATATTAATATCTGATGTAACAACATCTATTTCTATATCAATATAAGAATTCTCTATCATATGTGTATTTATTTCAGATGTATCCATTAAATTAAGTGATGAAATTGTTCCGATTATAAAACAAACAACTAAAACACCTACTAAAGATATAGTAATCGGTTTAATTAATTTTTTTCCATTTTTAAATAGTAATATTGTTGATATTATAAATGGAACTATAAAACAACCAATAGTAATATACAAACCTAATAATAAATTAAATGGATTGTAACAATATATCGCTATTAACAATGAAATTATTAGTAATAATATCCCAGTTAAATAAGTTATCATAAACCATTTATTTAGCTTATTATATTTTTCTTCTATCATATATTTTTCTTGAGCTTTAAATAATATTGGATAAAAAATTATAAAATAGAAAATTAATAATCCGATTGTTGGTATCATAAACCAATAATTTCCAGAATTAATACTACAAGTTAAAAATAATAAAAATAAACTGATAAATGTTGACCCTATAAATATTAACTTCTTGTATTTATCATATATCCAAACAAATGTAGGACAAAATGAATAAGCTACAATTATTGAAGTTAAGACAATGAAAAACCAAGATAAAGTATGATCTACTGCTAGATTAACAATAAAACAAACTAATAAAGCTATCGTATAACAAATATTTAAAGTCCAAAATAATGTTTTCTTTATTTTATTATATCTATCAGCTTCTTTTTTCATCTTTCTGTATTCTTCATCATGACTTGATTCTATTAGTTCGTGTTCAGTAACGCCTAAGACTCTACATATATCAGTAATTAATGTTATATCAGGATATGTTACTCCTCTTTCCCATTTACTAACTGCACTTTCTGTAACAAAAAGCAAATCAGCTAAATCTTTTTGAGAATAATTTTTCTCTATTCTTTTTTGTTTAATGAAATTTCCAAATGTTTTTTTATCTTTCATACTAACCACCTCGTTTTAAATCATATAGTTAAATGAAATTTTAATCAATGGCTTGTTAAGCCAGTAATATTTTTGGCTAAAAATCATAAAATAACTTATTAAGAAACCTAAACATCATTTTATATTTTTTTAACTTACCTAAGCAATTTTTCGTATAATTTAAATATTTTTTATAAATAATAAGGGATAGTAATATCTAAACTTTGTAAAAATTTACCCTGCAAATGGCACTATTAAGAAAAACGAACCATATATAAATAATAAAACAGTAAAAATAATACCAATTATTAAGTTACTATTGAATTTATATTTTTGTTTCTTTAAGTAAAAGGAATATAAAATATTACTTATACTAATAGGTATGAATAACCATAAAATCCATGTATATTTTATTAAATTTACAGAATCTTCGTTTGGAAGAGAATTCATATCATATACTGTATTTACAACAAACATACCAACAAATAATGATAAACAAGTAATAATATTTAAAGAAATTTTTAATATTTTTTTAATCCCACTACAATCAGTAAATAGTATTTTTTCTTTCTTTTCTACTTTTAAAGATTCAATAATTACTTCTTCACCATTTATTCTTTTACAAATTCTTTTTAATAATGGGTAGTTAGTATTATCATGTATTTCTTTGTTCATTACATTTGTATTTAACATCTCAATTATTTTTTTCGCACTATCTATCTGGATATTAAATATTTTATTTTTTAAATTAATAATTTTATTATAATAGAATGAGATATGTTCATTATCTTCTTCAGCAATAGCTAAAATAAATTGTGTAAAATATAATTCTTTATATCTACTCAAGACCTTCTCATTAACTAATAGTTTTTTAGCTTCAACACTTTGATCATTGAACATATAAAGTAAAGTTAAATACATTAAGCAGTAATTTTTACTTGATACAAAAATATTGTTGTTGGCTTTATTTTTTATATAATTAATACCAGCTTCATAATTTCTATCACTAAAATATTTATTTAAATCCTTTGATATATGTTTCATTTCTAAGTAAAGCATTAGATACATTAATAAAAACCAAATTAATAAAATATAAATCGCATTAAACTTTATACATAAAACATATGTAATAAATAAAGAACTAAATATAATTATATATCCAATATAATACTTTTTAAATTTCATAAATTATCACTCCAAAAATTAATACATAATCCTTAAATAAATTATAACACTTTTTTCTTTAAAATTTAAAAAAATCGATACTTAAAATAGTACCGAAATTTTTAATTATATAGCAAATAATAAAAAGCAAGCTTTTTTCTAAATTATTACATACCTAATAAACATAATATCACAACCGCAACAACTATAATAAATGCCGGCATAGAATAAATAGTCCACATTAAACAATTTAAAAGCATTACCGGATTTTCTATTATTGGCCCTAATCCAAGAATAACCAAAACGATAAAAACTATCAAAATATATATAACCGGTAAGAAAACAGCAACTTTTAATGTATTTAATAACGATTCTTTTTCTTTAATACAAATTAATAGTACTACAAACTCCATATATATTAAAGAGAAAATCGCACATAAAACATTAGTAGTTATATCATTATAAGTGTGATATAAATAGATAAATAAAATTGTTAATCCTAATCCAATTAATCCTAAAATACTAATACAAATTATTGTAAATATTTCTTCTTTATATAATCTACATTTTTTCATAATTATGCATTAAAGATAAATGGATTTCCTTCACTAGGAGCTAGTTTTGTTTTACCTTCAACAATAATTTCATCAGTTCCTTTAGGAATTAAAATGTAATCTGTTGGCATAAATACACCTAAATTATCATATGCAGCAACTAAGAATACTTCATCTTCAGTTATTTCGGCTTCTAATGATTTACCGTTTTTAATATAGCCAAGAAGTAGACAATCTTCTTTATTAATATTAAAATCTTTTACTTCTTTTGTTATATATATTGATACTTTACTTGCACAACCTACAAAACTTTTCTTTCTATTAATAATAATTTTTCTCATCTTTACATCCCCTTTTAAATCTTTATATTTAACAATATTATATCATATTTTAATAAATTATAGTAAATAATTAAAATCGAATAGGAGGAAATTTTAAATAAAATTTAAAACTTCCGACCTTTCACACCACCGTACGTACCGCCCAAGTTTGCCAGTTAATTTTTAATATTTTTCAAACTCAGCGACTTTTTATATATTTATATATAATTTGTCGTTTTTTTATTGCATT
>JBGVOE010000131.1:0-5020 GCA_045126355.1 Anaeroplasmataceae bacterium
CTTATATCAGACATTGATCAGTAAATTTTAATAATTATTCTCCCAAATCTCAATTTTAAATTTTTAAGCAAAGTGCCGGTAGTATTCCGAGTTGAAATACAGGCACCATTCTTGCCCAAGTGCCAGCAGCAAATCTTTGAGTTGCTGCTGGAGATATGATAAATAGCATTGATTATCATGATGCACCACCTGTATGTTATGATTTGCGATGTATTGGAATAATCTCATTAGTGTAGGTCTATCCATATCCTTTTTATGGTCAGGTGTTGGAATAGTTAATTTATGTTCTTTCATTGTCTTGCGAACTTTGTATTCAGTCGCTGCATAAACAAGTAACGCTATACTCATTATCCATAATAATGCATCAATGCGTGATGGTGTTTTAAGGTATAATGAATCAATAAATAAGCGAGGATCTTTGCAGCATCTCCAACATCTTTCAATTACGCTTTGTCTCTTATAAATTGACAATAGTTCACTCATTTCCCATTCACGTTCTGTATCATTAGTAGCAATGATATATAAGCATTCTTTATCTATTTGAGTGGCTACTAAGTCTTTATCAATTTCAATGTTAGCAGTAACTTTAACTGACTCTAATATAAATTCTTCTTGAACTCCTTTCTTAGGTCTACCACGAGTTGCTCTTTTAAGAACTTCTTCATATTGGATATTACTAATCTTAGTGAGTTTACATTCTTTAATAATTCCATTAATCAGCTTTTGTGCATCAGCATGGCATTTTGCAGGTTGAGTTGATAGCTTCTTAATCTTTGATTCTAATTTTTCTAGTTCCTTTTCTGCTTTCTTATTAACCGTAGCTGTTTTCTTATCACGTAAATTATCATTACAAATTAGTAATAACTTTACTTCTTGTTCACCCATAGTAATTGGGTTGCACCACATTCCTAATGGTGAATCTTCTTCATTTTCATATAAAGGCGTAAGATTATTTCTATCAAATGAATTAAATATGGCTTTAGCCTCATCGTTTTTATCAGGTAATCTAGTTACCAAGAATAAACCTTTATCTTTGGCTTCTTTAAAAATTTTATCGGTACACAATGCACTATCGCCGACTAAGTATTTTAAATCAGTAAACTGTTTTTGAATTTCTGGAATTTCATTAACTACATCATAAAAAGAAACATTATCATTAACATTACCTGATAAATTCTTCTCAAACATTGGGATTCTAGTTTCATCGTCAGCAAGCATTAATGATATCACTTGCTTTAATTCTGGATGAGAATCTCTAGAATATCCAAGTTTTAATTCAAGATGACAACCTTCTTGCTTATAACCTTCTCCGTGATAATGGATTGAAGTTGAATCGATATGAGCACATTGAACCTTTATACCTAAGGAATTAAATACTTGAGAAGTGCATAATAGATACAAATCTTTAGAGCCATAATCATAAATTCTATCAAGAACGCGAGCAATCATATTGCGATTAAGGTCATTTGCAGTAATTTTCTGTTGGCATAAGGCATTTAATGGTCGATTGGAATAGTATTCTTTAGTTCCATCAAGAGTTTGATAAGGTACATTAAGTAATTGCATAACCAACGCTTTTACCACAACACCAGTATCAGCAATAACGTGAGAACCTTCTTTGCCTACAGCGTTATTAATTACTTTTTCTAATCCAAAGGCATCGAAACTGCCTGCAATAAGTCCAAGGTTATCTAACGCTTCAACTTTACCTTCAGAAGAAAAGTTGCCAAAATTTTTAAATTGCTCAAATGCCATAGTGATAAACTCCTTAATCGGATTCATTAGAACCTAGAAAACGGAATTTGTCATTAGTCAATATGTTAAAGTGATCCTGATCTCAAATTTTTAAATATTTAATTTATAGTTGCGATCCTTGTCTCACATTTTAGCAATGTTATGCTTGATTAAATTAATTATCTTAATTTATTGTAAAAATATGCAAAACAAATAGGCAAATTATGGACTTTTGTATGACAGTTTAAGAATTTAAGTAGACCTAATAAATTTTGTTGTGACAGTTATGAACTTCGATGTGACAGTTGTAAACTTCGCCTAGCCATAACTAAACCTCAAAAATGATAGTTATGGACTATGCCAAAATAATTAGAAAAATTTACTGATCAATGTCTGTTATATTTTTATATAAGTATCTTATATTGGTTCTGGGTTAAGAATTAGATATATTTGCTTACCCCTAAAGAAGATAAATAACTATTTAATCCAAGCAACAAAACCTAATATTAGTTTTTCTTCATCTTCTGTAAAGACACCCCTGGGTTTAATATACGAGTCATTTCCAGAAAATACTAATTTACCTTCCTTTTGATTAAATTTAATCTCTAGTTCATTAGGTTTATCAAAATCATAAATAAATAATGGCTCTCTATCATAATTAAAATTATCTAGTAATGGATTTGAATTAAACCTATTCATTTTATATTTTGGCAGCATTAAATCTTGTAGCAGAACTCCTAATGATGCATGGGAAAATGATCGACTATTAACAACTCCTTTATTTTCGCCATCTATTATGACTAATGGTACATTATATAATTCAAAATTAGTTATTTGCTTATTAATATCTGCCCATACTGGATGATCACCGAATAAAACAACGATACCATCTTTAAAATAGTCCATTTTATCAAGTTCAGAAATAAATTTTGCAACAGCATCATCTGAATATTTAAAAGCCTTTTGGATATCTCTATAACCTATAGGAGTGTTGTAAGGTGAATGATTACTAGCTGTTTTAGTTACATAGATAAATTTATCTGATTTCTCATGTTTTAATCGATTTATTATATAATCAAACATAACATTATCATTTACGCTATTAAAAACATATCTATCTTTTATATCTGAAAAAGCTTTATCATCTGCATAAATTTCTTCATCAAAAGAAACATTGCTTATTGTTTCAGCCATACCATATACATTATCAGTTGAAGAAATAAACATAGATCTATAACCATTATTTTTAAAATTGGTTAATAGATCATTTTCTAAATAAAGTTTCTTATTAAATTTATTTTGTAAGTTTTTTCCTCTATTAAACAAAGTAATTGCTGGAATTGATTTTAATACAGAAAATAGTGATATTGATGTTGACTGAACCATGGAATGATAATTGGTAAAAAGCCAATTATCTTTAGCAATTTTTTCAAGCTTTGGCATATAACTGTCAGTAGTGCCACAAATTTTGGTAATATTACAACTCCAAGATTCAACTAGGATAATGATTACATTCTTTTGCTTGTTTTGCCCTATATGTTCTTCCCAATTAAAATTTAGAGTATCTCTTGGTTCATAAATATCTTCATAGTCTTTATTGATATCACCAACTGCATAAAAGCTATATCCATTGACTTGAAAAACATTAGAAATTTTAGATAGAACTACTTGTGTTTCTTCAGGAGGTAGGGAGCCCCATATAGATGTTACAATTAACAAAGTAAAATAATAAATTAGGCTACTAGTTTTATATGTGCTATCTGATTTTATAAGAATTATTCCTAAAATAAATGTCAATACTAATGATAAAATCATTAACCATGCACTTGGCGTTAATAAATACATTATAATGAAATCATAAACATATTTTATATCACCTGTAAATCCTGCAAACCTAAAATTAAATCTTACATTTAGAGCTATTTGTAAACAGTTATCAATAAGTAAGATAACCATAAACGTTATTGGAATAATTGATAATAGTGCTTTAAACCATTTATTTTTACTCAATCCACAAAAAATAAGAGGAAACAAAATTAGAATTAATAACGGAATATAGTTTTGTTCAAATAATTTTAAATTTTCTAAATATGAACCAGCTTTTAGAGTCGCATCATAATTGATTAATAAAAAAGATAAATTTACTGAAGAAAGAATTGCAATTATAGTCAATATAGTTCTAAATAATTTACCTTTTAGTTTTTTCGAAAGTATTAGAATAAAGCTAAATACAAGAAAGAAACATAGTCCAAAATATATATAACTAAGAAAATTATAATCCGTTTCAAATTGTTTTTGTTCAGCTTTGGTTAAAGTAATAGGTTTTAGAATTGGTGTTAGATCTAAATTAACTGTATCTTTTAAAAGTTTTACTAAAATTGTTTCTCTATCATATATAACACCAAGTTCAATATCATGATTTTTTATCAAATTAGTAATAATTTCTTTAGAGGAAACAATTCTTTCATTTATGGTTAAATCTTTAAATAAAAAAATGTTTCCTTTTCCGTGTAAAACTAATTCAATTTTATGAGAATTTAAAAAAGGTGGCAAAAATAAATTAGAAACTAAAAAGAAATCTGTAGTTTGAAATAATTTATCCACAGGAGTATCTAGATTAGCATCAACAATTGATTTATTTAAGAAGTATTTTAAATTGACTTCAACACCACCATTTTCATTATACATATTAAATTCAATATCATTATTTTCTAATAAATATGCATAAGTTAAAGAAAAAGCATTGGAACCATTAACATCTTCTAAAATAAATGGTATAGATAATTTTGAAATATTTAAAGAAATAGTAAATGAGATAAATATATAAATTATATAATTTAAGATTTTCATAATTAAAAAGTATAAAAAGAAACACCGACAATTAAGTCGGTGTTAAATTAATTACATTAATAAAAAATTAGCAAAGATCATTTGTGATACAAGTTGAAGCATCTTCACGGAACCAATCAACTGCACCAGTATCTTTAGCAGTAAATTTTGGAGTTAAAATGAAAGTTGAAGATTTTAAATTATAATCACCTTTTGCTGTTGCTTTAATTTGTGCTTTTGTAACTTCAATTTTTTGAACATACTTTGTAGCATAGTCAGTTGCATCAGCAATTCTCCAACCAGTTCCATTACCACCATTCTTACAAGCAGAAACTTCAATTTGAGCATTAGAATTATGTGTAGGAGCTTTGTCGAAAATACATAATTCAACCTGTTTCTTAACACCATCAGTAGCCTGAACAACTTCAGTGAAACGAGCACGAGCCATATACTTAGC
>JBGVOE010000132.1:0-13141 GCA_045126355.1 Anaeroplasmataceae bacterium
TTATTACATCCCTCACTTATTTTTACATAAACACTTTCTTTCATACCTGTAATCATTCTGTTTAATGTAGACACATCCTTAACAAATGGCTTACTTTTAAACATATCATTAACAATTTCTTTTAAATTTGGATATTCTTTAATACTAACAAAACGATCAACTTCTGGAATTAATTCGTTAATTTCATCTTTATATCTAGTTGCTAGACATCCACATACCATTACTTTTTGTCTTTTCTTCTTAGTATCTAGTACTTCAAAAATAGTATTAATAGCTTCTTCTTTTGCACTTTCGATAAATGCACAAGTATTAATGATAATTAAGTCAGCACTTCCCATATCAAAAGTAATTTCTACTTTTTCATTAGCTACTAAATTACCAATAATAACTTCACTATCAACTCTATTTTTAGCACAACCTAAGCTGATTAAATAAACCTTCATAACCATAAATCTCCTACTTAATAACAAAACCTAAAACTACTAATAAAATCATATATAAATAGACTAAATAGTAAGCAAAACGTTTCTTTCTAAAAATAATTAATAAAATGAAATTAACTAATACTAAACCTAAGTTAATAACACTAATATTGATATTAGCAATATAGAAAGTAAAAGGAGTTAAATTAAATAATCCTAATACAGCTACTAATCCAAATTCTAAAATTGGTAGTAATGAAATAGCAGCAGAAACAATTAATAATCCATTAGATACACTAGATTTTCTACAAGCAATCTTTTTAATCTTAGCTAAATCTTTTCTACGATTTTTACTAAAAGTTTTTTTGTTCGCAAGTGTATAAGATTTTAACTTTTTATTATTTGGATTTAGTACAAAAGTCTCTTCTTTACAAATAGCTTCAATTGATACATCAGAATTAACTGTAGCAAGTTCTACTAACTCGCAATCAGCTAATTTCTTACTATATTTTACTATACAGAAAAATAAGAATGCAATTGATATGCTTGATAAGATTAATAAAATATAATTAATCATCATAGTCATTTTATCACTATTATTAATTCCAAGTAAAAGTCCTCCACATAAAGAAGCAATTGATAATAACATATACATCAAAGAAATAAATAATTTTTGTCTTAATGATTTTTTATCAAAACTTAAATCTTTTGTAGTTAATACCACTTCATCTCTAAATTTGATTATTTCATTCTTTTCTTCTTCTAATGCATCAACAATAACTTCTCTTTCAACACTATCACGATGGACTTCAGTATGAATTGAAGTATCATACATATTGATATCTACTAAATACATCTTACAAACATAATCATCATTTAGGCGGTAATTTAAATAATAATCATCTTCAGCTGTAATACCACTTTTAAATGAAAGTAATTTATTGTGATTAAATAAAGAAATAAATCTTTGATATAAATCATTTACATTATCATAAATTGCAATGTAGTCACTTAACGTATTTAAGTTTAAGTTTTTACTTAATTTTAAATAATCATTATATAAAACTTTAGCTTCTTCTGTTTCATATTTATAATTAGTAAAATTACTTACTAACCAATATGACATTTTTCTTTTGATAATAGGAGTTAAGTCAACATCTGTATAAGTTGAAAATAACTTTAACACTTCTAAAGTTCTTTTTGAACTTAGAGTATTAGCTACAGTATCAATTCCACTTTCAATAGCCATTAAAGCTAAGATGAATGGATTGTTTAAAATCTCTTCAACTAAAATTGATGCTCTATCAATATTATTTGCTAAGTGAATACTGATTTCAGCAACACTCTTCATCTTTAGTCCATCAAATGTAAAACGAACTGTTTCATTTTTTGATAGGTGTAAGAATAAATAATAATAGTATGTGAAACTATACATTCTATTTTCATAAACATGAAGCATAAAAGTATAATTACGTTTAAATCTAGAATCATAATTTTTATTAAATTCATTCCAGAAAATATGTGGTAAAACTTTATCTTGAAATAATACTTTAATATCAGGATTTATATTTGGATATTCTCTTTTCATAACATCAGCTATATCATAATTTGTTTTAAAATGATAATTAGGAGTGGCAATTCCTTCATTATTATCAAGCAAATAAATGATAAGGGTTAAAATATTTTCCTTATGTTCAAAGTCTTTACTTAATTCTAAAACTTGTTCATATAGTTCTAAAAATTCATTTTTAAGCACATTAAAAAGACTACCATCTGAAAGGTATAAAAGTGATCTTTTAAAATTTGTTCTTAAATAATAAGCAAACGAACTATTATTATCAAATTCTCTTTCATCAAATTTAAACATTTTTACCACCTACTACTTTTATAAATTATTTTTCACGTGAAACATATTCACCAGTTAAAGTAGAAACAATAATTTTTTCTCCACTTTCAATAAACATTGGGCATTTGATTGTATAACCTGTTTCAAGTACACAATCTTTCATCGGATTAGTCTTTCCTTCTACCTTAACTCCCATACTAGCTTCTGTTACAGTTAAAGTAACTTTATCAGGAAGATTAACTCCTAATACTTCATCAAATGTTTTCGCTTTATACATTAAAATATTTACAGTTAATCCCTCAGGCATAAAGCGTTTCTCATTTTCTAATTTTGATTCAGGGATTTCTAATTGTTCATATGTTTGGTTATTCATAAAAACACAATTAACACCATCAGAATAGATATATTGCATTTCAATTTTTTCAATTCTTGCCGTACTAACTTTAATACCTGCATTAAATCTATAATCAGTAATTGCACCAGTTCTAAGGTTACGTAGTTTTGTTATAACAAAAGCTCCACCTTTACCTGGTTTTACATGCATAAATTCAATAATTGAAAAGATTTCATTATCTTTTTCAATCGTCATTCCTGTTTTAAAATCATTACTATTAACCATATATAAACATCCCTTATCTATAAATTTTCATCATATATAATTGTCACTGGTCCATCATTTAAAAGATTAATCTTCATATCAGCACCAAATTGACCTGTTAAAACTTCGATATCGTAAGTTCTTAATTCTTCATTAAATAAATCATATAATTTACTAGCTTCAACCGGATTCATCGCCTTAACAAACGCAGGTCGATTTCCATCTTTTGTATCCGCATAAAGTGTAAATTGAGAAATGGATAAAATTTTACCATTAACAGCTTTAAGTGATAAATTCATTTTTCCATTTTCATCTTCAAAAACACGTAAATTAGCAATCTTTTTTGCTAGATATTTAACTTCTTTTAAACTATCAGTATGAGTAAACCCAACTAATAATAAATACCCAGTATCAATTTGTGAATAAAGTTTTCCATCAATAACACATGAGGCATTTTTGACTCTTTGTACTACTACTCTCATACCTATTCACGCTCAATTCCATGTACGTGTGGAACACGTTGTAAATTCACAATTAAATTATCTAATTGTAATTTATTTTTAACTAAAATTTTTAATTTAATAATTGTCTCAAAGTTTTGATTTGTTGTTGTATTGATTTGAGCAATACCTAAATTATAAGAATTTACAGTATTAATAATATCTGTAATAATGCCATTAGTTTGAGAAGCACTAATTTTAATTGAAACAGGATATTTACGATCAATATTTGTAGCCCACTCTAAATCAAGAAGTCTTTCTTCTTCTAAAGCATTTACATTAGCGCAATCTTTACAGTGAACAACAATACCATTTCCTTTTGATACATAACCAATAATCTTATCTCCAGGAATAGGATAACAACAATTTGCTAGTTTAATTTGAGGATTACTTAAACCTTCTACTACTACACCAGTTTCACTATTTGTCGTTAGGATACGGTGATTTCTTTCTAATTGTTTTTGTAAACTAGCATCTCTATCAAATCCTTCTATACCCGCTAATTTAGTAACAACTGTTTTAGCACTAATTGCACCTTTACCTACTTCAACATATAAATCTTCTGCAGTGTAGATATTATTTTTACCAAAATGTTGTTTTACAAATTCATCATCAATACTTCCATGAACTTTTTGGGCTGTTAATTCTCTTTCTATATCTGCCTCACCACTAGCTAATAAAACATCACGATTTTGTTTATTTAAAAATCCTTTAATTTTGTGTTTAGCATGGTTTGTTTTTACAATCTTTAACCAATCCTCACTTGGACCAAATGAGTTTTTGTTAATACGCATTGTAATAATATCACCAGTTTGAAGTTCATAAGAAAGTGGAACAATTTTATTATTAACAATCGCTCCTACTGTCTTATTACCAATATCAGTGTGAATCTTATAAGCAAAATCTAGTGGAGTAGCTCCTTTTGGTAAGGCAACTACTTCTCCTTTTGGAGTATATACATAAATATTTGCATCTAAGATATCACCTTTAATTGTATTAACTAACTCTTCAGCTTCACCTGTTTTTTCTTCACTTGTAATTTGTAATAACTCAGCATACCATTTTAATTTTTGAGCAATTTCATATTGTTCTTTTTCTTTTGAGTATTCAACATTTTCTTTATAAGCCCAGTGAGCGGCAATCCCGTATTCAGCAACGTGGTCCATCTCATGAGTTCTAATTTGAATTTCAAATGTATCACCATCAACACCAATAACTGTTGTATGAAGTGATTGATACATATTTGGTTTAGGTACTGCAATATAGTCTTTAAAACGCTTTGGAATAGGCGTAAAGTGTGCATGAATAATACCTAAAACATGATAACAAGTCTCAACTCTATCAACGATAATACGAATCGCTAAAATATCGTAAATGTCTTCAAAAGCTTTAGCTTGTTTCATCATTTTTTTATAAATACTATATTGATTTTTAATTCTACCTTTAATTTGATAATCACATATATTTGACTCAGACATATATTCTTTAATCTTATCAATCATATGATCAATATAGTTATCATTACTAGTTAAACGTTTATCAATTAATTCAGAAATAGTCTTATATAGAGCTGGATCAGTATATTTAAGTGCTGTATCTTCTAATTCTGCCTTAATCTTAAACATCCCTAGCTTATGAGCTAAAGGAGCATAAATTTCTAAAGTCTCTAATGCTATACGAACTTGTTTTTCAGGAGATTGGAATTCTAATGTTCTTAAGTTATGAAGTCTATCCGCAAGTTTAACAACGATAACACGAATATCTTTAGCCATCGCAATGATCATTTTTTGATGATTTTCTGCTTGTTGTTTTTCAAGTGATGAGAATTTCATTTGTGTAACTTTTGTAACACCATCAACAATACTTGCTACATCATTACCAAATTTTTCTGCGATCATTTCTAAACCACAATCAGTATCTTCAACAACGTCATGTAAAATAGCCGCAATTAAAGTATTAGGACCTACATTTAAATCCGCTAAAATCATGGCAACACTTAAAGGGTGAATGATATAAGGTTCACCTGATTTTCTTAATTGTCCTTTGTGTTTTTCATTTGCTAACTCATAAGCTTCTTTAATTAAATTTAAATCTTTCTCATGATGAATATAACTACTAATCTTCTTTTCTAGGTCTAAAAAAGAAACCATACTAGACCATCTCCTTAAATAAAACAATTTTTAATACTTAATTAATGTGAAAACTGGGTATCCTTCTAATAAATCTCTACCCTTTAAATCGATAAGTTCAATTAAACAAGCAATACCAACAACAGTACCACCTAATTTATTAACGATATTACATGTAGCTTTTAAAGTACCACCTGTAGCTAATAAGTCATCAATAATAATAACTTTATCACCAGGTTTAATACTATCTGTGTGCATACATAATTCATTGCTACCATATTCTAATGTATATTTTTCAGTAATTTGTTCTCTTGGTAATTTGCCAGGTTTACGAACTGGAGCAAAACCAATATTTAAATTATTTGCTACAGGGCATCCAAAAATAAACCCTCTTGATTCTGGTCCTACAACAATTGTAGCACCAACTTCTTTAGCAAATTCTGTAATTTGATCGCATGCATATTTAAAAGCTTCACCATTTTGTAATAAAGGTGTGATATCTCTAAATAAAATACCTTCTGTTGGAAAATCTTTTACTGCTGCAATATAGTTTTCTAATTTCATAATAACTTCAACTCCTTAATAAAATAATTATATCATAAATATTTAATTTATGAATATAAAATTAAGAAAACACATAAAAATATTCAATAATTAATCCATTCATAGAATTAAAATAGTATTCATAAAATTGATAAGGTGAGAATTATGAAAATATCAATTATAAAAAACTTAACAATACTATTATCATTTGGACTAATAGTGAAATTATTAGGACTATTTAACAAAATTATTTTATCAAGAGCATTAGAAATAAGTGGATTAGCATACTATACTAAACTTCTTCCAATAGCTACACTCTTTATGACAATAGCTTCTTTTTCCTTAGGACCAGTTATAACCCAAATAGTTTCAAAAAATATATCAAAACGTCCTTACAGTAACAGAGACTTAATAAAAAAAAGTTTCGTAACCGCAACCACTACCGCAACAATAGTTTCAATAATACATTTAGTTTTTAATTATTTAATATGTCATTATCTACTTAGAATGGACATCTTAATAAAACCATTTTTATTTTTCATACCGCTTTATTTCCTTCAAAGTTATACCGCAATATTTAAAGGATATTTTCATGGATATGGTAAGATGGAAGTGTATGCAGTAGGACAATTAATTGAACAAATAGTAAGAATACTTTTAGTATATATATTTATTATTCCACAAATTAAAATAAGTATAATAAATGGCGTAGTTGCGGCAATTTTAACGTTGTCAATTGGTGAGATTATCCAAAATATTTATATGTTTATTTGTGTAATTTTCTTTACAAAACTTAAAGGTAAAACAGAAATTAAAACAGAGTATAAAGATATTATTAAACCCGCAATAAGCCTAACATTAAATAAATTACTGTCCGCAATTTGTATGTTTTTAGAACCAATTATTTATACTTATGCATTTTTAAAAACAGGTCTTTCCACAACGATTTCTGATGAATTTTACGCAATTATTCACGGTTATGCTCTTCCTATTATTTTAACTACTAATTTTATTTGTGTAGCAATTGAAGGAGCAATACTACCATCACTTACAATTAATTACTCAAATAAAAATCAAAAGAAAATGGATGAAATAATAAACCGTTCATTAATATTGTGTTTTATAGCAGGGGCAATTGTTTCATTTATTTTATTTAATTTTTCTTATGAAATAATGTATCTATTTTATAAAACAATTAAAGGTGCATTATATATAAAAATAATGGCAATTCCATCTTTTATTGCATATTTTGAAGGTGTATTTGTTTCACTTTTAATTGCTACTAACAATGAAAAGAAATTAGTTTTAAATACTATTATAACAAACATTATTCACCTAATATTAATTTATATATTTGTATCAAATCCCTATTTTAACGCAATGGGATTAGTAATTAGCTTTTCGGTAATAATGTGTCTATCAACCATAATATTATTTATACTATCAAAAAGGAATACATCATATAAATTAAAATTTAAATATGTATTCTTATCGATTATAATCTATATTTTATTCATGTTATTGTCAGTATTTTTATAAAGACTCAACTATATAGTACTTCTTTCCATCACTAGATAAATAATTAATATCTTCCATCATTAACTGATTTTCATTTAAATACTTTCTTACATCTTCTTCTTTTATATCTAATATTTTTAAATTATCACTTTTAAACATTCCACTTACAATAATAGGTAATATTTGTTTTTGATATACATCCTTTTTATATATGCTAAGTTGACCAGTTGATTCTAAGATAGCCATCCTAACCTCACTTAGATCCATTACTCCTTTTTCTCTAGCTTGACATATTAAATCTTCTACAGTATATGCCTGCTTCTTCATTTCTTTTAAATTAAGCTTTCCATCATATATAATTATTGAAGGACTATAATCAACTACTTTTCTTAAAAAAGGAAATCGCATAGATAAAAAAGCTAATAATTTTTGTAAGATTAAAAGCGAAAATAAACTTAAAATTGATGGAATCACCATATCCCAATTAGCGTTTATTGATAGTGTTGCAATATCAGCAACAATTAAAATAATAACTAAATCGAATACACTGATTTCTCCTACTTCTCTTTTTCCTAACAATCTAATAACTACAATTAATACTATATAAAAAATAACAGTTTTAATAATAATGTCATATGCTCCCATTTTATCACCAACAATATTATGTGTAATAATTAACAAATTATGGCATATATTTAATTGGTGATTATTCATGAAGAAAGGTTTTACAATATTTTTAACTATCATTACTTTTTTATCAATTATTTTTATATCAATTTTTATTTCAAACAAAGAATTAGTAAATAAACTTACTATTTTCCTTACATCATTCTTATCTTTACTTATTTCTTTTTTAATAGGTTTAAGAAAAAGAAAAAATGGACTAATTAATGGGTTAGTGATTGGGATAAGTATCGCAATCATTTCATTAATTGTCCATTATATATTCGCAAAAGAATTTTTTCCTCTTCTTTATTTAAGAAGTATAACTGTAATTCTAAGTGGAGCAAGCGGTGGAATAATGGGAGTTAATAAAACTTTAACTTAATTATTCTTTCGCTTTTAATACAGCAATAGGTTTTAGTTTTTTAAGTGTTCTGATGTTGAATAATGAAGATATTACAACAATTACCATTGCTATTACTAAAACATTTGCCATTAAATTTGGATAAGCTTGAACAAGCGTTAGATTTTCAATAGTTGTTTTAAAAATTGAATTAAATGATGAAATGATTACCATATTAGCTACATAAGCTCCAAGGATCATTCCGACAACTGATTCTAATATAATAAGTATTCCATTCGCAAAACTTTGAAGCGTAAATAAATTACTTATATCTTTATGTTTTGCACCTAATGATTTCAAGACACCAATTTCATGAAGGTTGTTATTAATATTCTTCTTCCCTACCATAATTAAGAAGATAATTGTAACAATAAACATCATAACAATAATTAAATTTACTAAATCTTCAAATACTTCTACCGCTCTTCTAATTAAAGATAGGCCGTATGTTTCTGTTAAAACCATTGAGAACATATTTTTATCAGCATAAGTTAAGACTTCATATGATGAATCTACATCATCAAAGTATAAACCATATATATAAATATCAAAATCAAATATTTCATACATTGTATTTTCATTTGCATAAATTGCATTACCTGTTGATAGTGCCTTAATTTTAAATGTCTTACTAACATATTTATTTTCTAAAGTTGCACTATCAAATGTAAATAACTCAACTTCATGTGGAGTAAATGTATCAATAGTTGAATCTGTATATTTCGTACCATATATCTTATTATAAATCGAAAATGGCATATAAATTTCATTATCTTCTAATTCGTAAGAATTGTTTTTATCACATTTAAATCCAATTACATTTAAGTTTACATCAACGTTATTATATGTTGAATATAGTTTATCTACAGCTAACATATCTTTACATTCGATGTTTTTAATTGCATTTTGATAATCTGGATTAAATGAATAACTAATTGCATAATAAGTAACAGCTTCTTCGACAAAGTCTTTATATAAAGGAGCTTTTTTAATATCGTAACTAGTTGTCCAATCACCAGACTCGCTTTTTTCAAAGAAAGATAAAAGTTGGCTATATTTATTTTTATAACCTGTATAAATAACACCATTAATATAAGTTTGAAGATAATCATCATAACTATAATGACCTAATACATCTTTGTACTCCTTATAAGATTCATTATTTCTAATTATACAGTCAGCTAAATAGTCAGTAATATAAATACCATAATCTTTGATTTCATTTGAAAGAGCTTCATATTTTATATTGCCATTAACACCGAATTTTTCAATTACAAATCTTTCATTAGTTGATAAAACTCCTAGTGATTCTGCAACATAAACTTTTTCAAATAGATTATCTAATAAACCAAATCCACCATAATCTAATTGTGTTTTAGAAATTGTAAAAGTATGATTATATAAATTATATACTTCACCACTATAACTACTTCTAAAACCTTCAATATCAGCATTTGATACAGGGTAAGTAATAGCTGTTTGAACGATATTACTTCCTTCTACATAAGAACCTTTTTGAATTCTTATTGCGGCTTCTTGATCTTTAATTGCATCAATAGCTTGTGACTGATTAGCGTTAAAATTATTAAATGCTATAAAAACATACATAATACTTAACAATAGAGCACATATAAAGATGTTAATGAATTTACCTAAGAAACCAGTAAACTCAAATATTTTAAATAATTTTAAGAAGTTCTTAAGTGAAATACTTTTTGATTTAAAACGCATCTTTTCATTCTTGACTGACAATGTTGGTGTTTCCACAAATCCAGAACCAAGTTGACAAATACTTTTTATTTTTGATTTTTTTGCTAGTAATTCATTAATTTCCTCAGCTGTTAAATCTTTTTTATCAGGCAAATATAAGATTCCATCAGTTATTCTAAATTCATTAGAATAATCGGCTAAGCGACTTCTATCACTAATAATTTTACCTTCTCTTAACTCAATAATACGGTCAGCGTATAGATCTGCATCTTTAAGATTATGAGATACAATTATAACTAAACGTTCTTTTGAAATCTCTTTAAGAATATCTAAAACCTGTTTAGTTGATTTAATATCAAGGTTACCAGTCGGTTCATCAGCTAATATTACATGTGGATTTTTTACCAATGCTCGCGCAATCGCAACTCTTTGTTTTTGTCCACCTGATAACTCTCTTGGATAACGTTTAGTCATATCTTCTAAACCAACCATTTTTAATACTTCAATCGGATTATTTTTAGTATTAGAAATATCTTGAGCTAATTGAACATTTTGATAAACATTAAATTCATCTAATAAATGATAGTCTTGGAAAATGAAGCCAATATATGAAGACATATACTTTTCAAAACCACGTCTACTCATTTTAGCTAATGAATTACCATCAGCGATAATATCACCATTTGTAATAGAATCTAGACCACTGATTAAGTTAAGTAGTGTTGATTTACCAGAACCACTCTTACCAATAATAAATACTAATCCTTTATCAGGAAGAGTAAATGAGATGTCATCTAATGCTAATACGCGTTTTTTCTTTTTCGAAATGTAAAGTTTACTTAAATTCTTAATTTCTAGCATTAATTACACCTCCTTATTTATTTCGTTTATTAATTCGATTGGTTTTAATAAACTTAATTTGATATTAGATAAACCTAATGAAATAAATAATGTTATATAAACAACTACTATATCAAAACGTTTATAAGCAGCAAAGATATCAACTAATCTTAATTCAATAAATGAAGTGTCTAATAAATTAGCAAATCCAATTTTTAATATTTGGTCTGCAAAATATAGTATAACAGGAGAAAGGGCATAATTAATAATAAAGATAAGGATACCTAATGTAATAATATTTCTGACATATAGACTTCTTATATCTTTATTTCTTACACCTAAAGCATTCATAATACCAATTTCATAATAATTTTTCTTAATGTTGTTTAATGTATTAATAAATAATAATACAACAATCGCACCGTAGACAATAATATAGACAATTTCAAAGAAGACAGTAAATACACTTAAAAGTTTTGAAACACCAACTACTTTTTCACTATCAAGTGTTTTTGCATAAAATCCAAAATCATTCATTCCATCTACAATATTATCAACCTTATCATCATTATCTAAATAAACTGCATAAGGAGCAATATAAAGATTAATTAAATCTGAAAAATCATTAAAATTAACTATAAATGCTGATGAAGTTATATCTTTAATTGTAAATGTTTTTTCATATATAACACCTTTATCAACTTTATTATCATCATAAAACTTTAAGCTAACTTGATGAGGAGTGAAATTACTAACATTATCCTTATTAAAGTTAGTATTAAAAATCTTATTATATACGCTAGTAGGCATATAAATTTCGCCTTCTTTAGGTAGTGATGATTGAAGTAAGTATAGCGAGTTATAAATAGTTGTCGCACTAGCTAATTGATATTCATTTGTAAAATCGTTAAAATATAAATTTTTCAAATAAACAGATGTCATTTGTCTTTTTGTCATATCACTTTTATAGTTTGAATTAACAGTATATCCAATACCATAATAAAATAAGACATCATTTAAAAACTTTTGATAATTATCAAAATTCTTTACCGTATGATAAACTTGTTTTGCTTCAGTTCTATCTTTAGCCTCACTATAAGCTTCAACAATATTAGCGTATTTTTCTTTATAATCTGTTTCAATAACACCTATAATATATGAAGTTATATTATTATTAATATCATAATTATAAGTATCCAAATAACCTAAAAGTTCATCATATGATTTATATTTATTCCCATAATAATACATAATACTATCAGCTATATAGTCAGTAATAATTACACCATAACTTGGCCCATCAAATGAACCAGCTAAGAAATTAACTTTACCATTTTTACTAATGTAGCGTTCTATAAAACTCTTATTAGTTTGTAAAACTCCAAAAGGTTCTTTTATATATAATTCTTCTGTGTTACTAATAACATTAGTATATTCTCTAATTGCTAAATTATAGTTTTCTGTATGGCTAAAAATCACTTCATTATATAAACGGTAAATTTCTCCATCATAATTATATGATCTCATATTAGACATTTCACGTTCTGTAATTGTATATGTAGGAGCGTGAAATAACGATGTTTCTTCAGGGTTTAAGGTAGTATTTGTTAAAATTACATGTTCATTTAATTTTGAGTACTCAATGTTTTTATAACTTTCATCTAAGATAGAGCCAAAAATAGTTACAACAACTAATAACATAGCAATTATAAATGAAGTAAAAAACGTTGATTTAAGGCGTTTTTTAAAAAACACCTTATAATATTTATTTCTTCTTATAAAATTTAATTTAGAAGGTTTTAATTCTGTTATCTCATTTGATTCAATCACATCATTAAATGGTTTAAATCCATCATTATGCTGAATAATATTTTTAATTTTATTATTAGAAAGACCACTTGAAAAAGCTATTAATTCTTCTTTAGTTAAACTACGATTATGAGGAAGATATAGCGTTTCATCTTTTAAA
>JBGVOE010000133.1:0-21393 GCA_045126355.1 Anaeroplasmataceae bacterium
ATATTAAACCTCCAAATATACCAAGTGTAAAAATAATAAATAAACTTAAAAACATATTTTCAATCACCTCAAAATAAATAAAAAAACGCCAACACGAAAAAACGTGTAGACGTCATCAGCTAAAATAGCGGTTTTGCAAAAAGCAAGGGAGAACATCATTCCCACAATTATTATATAAAATAGTAACTAATCTTTCAATAACAATCTGTGAGATAACTTCTAATTTAACTGTCATTATTCACTAAATATATTATAGCATTTTATAATGAAATTTGCTATAATATAGGTAAAGATAGGAGTTGGTAATTATGCAATTACCATATATCCAACTTAATAACATTACATCCCGTAAGGCATAAAGCTTTACGGGATTTTTATTTTTGAGAAAAGGAAAGGTTAATGCTATGATAAAAGAAAAAGAAATTATAATTATTGAGAAAGATTACTTAAAAGACTTACAAAAAATTAAAGATACTATTAAGCATAGCCAAAATAAAGCAATGGTTATTGTAAATAAAACTATGGTTATCGCTTATTATGAAATAGGTACTATAATTAATCAAAGAAAAACTTGGGGAAATAAATATTTACACAAACTTGCAATTGATTTAAAAAATTATAATGGTATGTCATTAGCAAACTTAAAGAGAATGTCATTAATTGCTAAAACATTTACACCTGATGAAATTAGCTCACAACCTGTGAGCCAAATTCCTTGGGCAACATTATTAACACTTATCCACAAAACATCTACACACGAGGAATTATTATGGTATGCTAACTATACTTTGCAAAATAATTATTCTAGAACAGAAATAGAAAGAGAAATTAAACACGGTACATACTTATTATGCAAACAATCATCTGAAACCAAATTATCACAAATCAATCTACCTATAGATAATATGTTCAAAGATACATATATTATTGATTATCCTGGAATTAGTCAAGTTAATAATGAGAAGGAATTAAAAGATAAACTATTAGACAATATAATTATGTTTCTAAAAGATTTAGGTAAAGGATTTGCTTTAGTAGGAAAAGAATATGAATTAATTATAGAAAACTCTATTAGAAAAATCGATTTGCTATTCTATAATTATCAAATCCATGCTTTTGTGGTAATAGAAGTAAAATTCACAAAATTTGAACCAGAAAATATTGGTCAATTAATATTTTATGTCAATGCCGTTAACAACTATTTAAAAGATTCTATCGACAATCCTACTATAGGATTACTTTTATGTCGCGAGGCTGATAATGTCACCTGCAAATTATCACTCGAAGGTCTCACTCTCCCACTTGCAATATCCAAATATAAATTCATTGAAGAACTACCTGAATACTTAGAAAAGAAATTAAAAAATATAAAATAAAAAGTAATACCACAATATTGTAATATTACTTATATTTGACATCTATTTTTCGACTTTTGATAAGAGACAAACCGTCTCTACATGTTCAGTTTTTGAGAACATGTCCACGCATTTTGCATTTTTAATTTCATAACCAAAATCTTTAAATATCTTTAAATCTCTAATTAATGTTTCTGGTCCACAAGATACATAAACAACTCTTTTTACTCCCATTTTAGCTATTGCGCTTATGAAGTTATAAGTTGTTCCTGTTCTAGGAGGATCTAAGATAACACAATCAACTTTAATTTTATTTAATGCTAATTCATTTATAAATTTAGTTGAATCTTCACAATAGAAATTAACATTACTTATATTATTAAATTTGGCATTAAATTTAGCATCATTAACTGCGTCTGGATTATTTTCAACACATATAACCTTTCCACATGTCTTACTAGCTACCATACCAATAGTTCCAATACCAGAGTAGGCATCAATAACTGTATTTCCAACTCTAAGGTTAGCAAATTCCATTGCGATTGAATATAGTTTTTCAGTTTGAACTGGATTTATTTGAAAGAAAGATCGTGCTGATAATTTAAATTTAAGACCACATAATTCATCAACAATAAATCCTTTTCCATATAATACTCGCTCTTTTGTACCTAAGACAATCGATGTATCTCTAGATTGAATATTTTGAATAATTGTTGTTACTTTTGGTTCTAATTTTAATAAATCTTTTACAAAATTAGCTCTTCCTGGAAACATCTCAGAATTAGTTACAATAACAACCATAATTTGATTTGTTTTAATCGCATGTCTTACTAAAACATGTTTAACAAAACCACCATTAACAAAAGGTGTAATTTTATTTTTACTTAAAGCGATATTAACACTTTTTAAAACTCTATTAATTTCTTCACTTTGAATTAGGCAGTCATTAACAGGAACAATTTTACGAGAATGTTCTTCATAAATCCCACTAACAACTTTTTTAGTTTTACTAAGTTTAAAAGCCATCATAACTTTATTACGATAATAGTAAGGATTGTCGGCTTTAACTACCTCGACAAACTTTTTATAACCAATTGAAGAAAATAATTTATTTACATATTCTTCTTTTTCTTTTATTTCTTCTTCATATGATAGATTTAGTTTACTACATCCACCACATAAATTAAAATGAGGACACTTTAATTCCATTATATAAAACCTACTTTTCCATTAATACATTCTCAAAATATGCACGTAGTAATTCACCAACACTCCATGCTTGATTGTAACATCCTCTAGTTCTACTAGCTACATCTCCATCAAAGATTTCTGCAATACCATTTAGACATCCTTCATTTAAATGTTCTCTAAACACATGAACTAAATCGTTAATCTTATTAGTAACTTCTTCACTATCACCATGAATATAGCGGTACGCATCCAAATAACCACCGATTAAAAATCCCCATGTAGTTCCCATATGGTATGCCATATCACGATCAAATAGTTTTCCTTCATAACGTGGTTTAAAACGAGGATCATTAGGTGATAGACTTCTTAAACCATACTTGTTATAAAGTTCTTTTTCAATAACATTAAATACACTAAAAGCTTTTTCTTTAGCTAAAATCTTAAATGGTAATGATAATACCCAAACTTGGTTAGGACGAACAGATTTGTCATATGGGTCAACAGTATCATATAAGCATCCTGTTTCTTCACAATAAAATTTTTCATTAAATGATTTATAAACTTTACCAGCCAAATCATTATAGTAATTATAATCATCACCAAATTTTTCAGCTAAAATACTCATAATCATTAAAGAATTATACCATAATGCATTTATTTCACATGGTTTACCATGACGTGGTGTAACAACAATATCATTTACTCTAACATCCATCCAAGTAACTTGGTCTAAATCACTTCCAGCATGAACTAGATAATCATCATCCATTCCAATTGAAAATAAGGTAGATGTAGAATAAGCTTTAATAATATTTTTTAAAACAGGATAGATTTCTTTTTCAATAAATTCATAATCACCTGTATAATTAACATATTTATAAACAGCGTAGAAATACCACAGTGGTCCATCTACTGTATTATAAATTGGTTCTGCTCCATCATCAGGGAACATATTAGGAATAAGTCCATCTTTTTCATATAAAGCAAAAGATTTTAAGATTTCTTTAGCTTCTTTAAATCTTCTCGTAACTAAAGTTAGACCAGTAAAAGCAAGCATTGTATCTCTTCCCCAATCAGTAAACCAAGGAAGACCCGCTAAAATTGTTTTTAAATTAGTTGAAGCTCTATCACAAATAAATGTATCAGCACTAACAACTAAATCCATTGCAAGGCTGTCTTTAAGTTTAGATTGGCGAATAAGACGCTCAATACGTGCTTCATAATCAATAATAATACCAAAAGCATCTGTTTTAGGAAGACGGTCAATCGTACAAATACAACCGATTAATTTAACTTCATTAGCTTTTAAATCAACACGGATTTTAGCTGGTTTATAGTGATGGTCAATTGCTTCATCACCTGTTGAAATATCATATGTATTATATAAGCCATCTGTATATTTTTCATCATTAGGAAGAAGTGTTCCAGTTGAATATGAAAACTTAATTTTAACATCAGGATTTTTATCTGGTACAAGTGATAAAATATTATTTTTAACACTTTCACTAAATTTTAAATCATCAATACTACTAGCCGCACCATGTTCTCTATAGTTAAATAATGGTTCTAAATATAGTGTAGCGTCAACTCTACTTAAAATTTCATAAGTAATAGCTACAGTATTAGAATTATACATTGGTGAAATACGTTTTTTAATTGAAATACCTTCAACATTATAACTATAAGTTGGAATATAATGATAATCAAACTCAGTTAAATACTTATTTCCCTCTTTTAAAGAAGAAACATACTTTTGTGCTTCTAAGTCATACATATTATTTCCAATTTGAAGTCTTTCATTAATTCTAGCTAAAAGTAGCATTCTTAAAACAGGTGGTTTTAAACATGCCACTAAGTATCCATAATGTTTACGATGACTACTGTTTATAATAGAATGACTACTATATCCACCTAAACCATTAGGCATACAAAAACAGCGTCCATCTCCTTCTTCAAATTGTCCAAGAATATCTCTGTCAAAATAATACATAAAATATCACTCCAATCTAACCTCATAATGCTCTATTTTAATTTTAACATAAATATTTAAAATTAGTTAAATAAAAAAGCATGATTTTGAAAAAACAATCATGCCTTTTATTTTAAAATTTAACTTTTTTCATCAATTCTTTAATAATTTCTTCATCGACTTTAACAATTTGTCTATCATAAGTAACTAAACCATTTGTTTCATCTTCTACATCACTTACTTGTGTTAAAATAGCGCCCGCTAATCCTTGTGGAATTAACGCAATAACATCTCTTTCATAAAGCGTAACAATAGCCTTAGTTAAAGATTCCTTAGTGTCAAATAATTTATAACCATAGTTTTGTTCTGTATTAAATACATGGTCTTTAATTTTTAAACTATATCCACCAAATTCACTTAATACAATTGGTCTATCGCTATGTTTAGGTAATTTAACTTTCTTAAAGTAAACATGTAAGCTATCGACATCACTCTTCTTTTGCCAAAACCATCCACTAGTTGAATCAAATACTCTAGTAGTATCTTTATCTTTAAAGAATTCATACATTTCATCTGATGAAAATTGTCCCCAACCTTCATTAAAAATAGTGTAATAAACAACACTTGGATGTTTATATAAAAGATTAATTAATTTAGTTCCACTATCTAAGAAATGACTTCTTCTTACACTTGATACACTACGATTTTTATCATTTATTTTCTTAAATCCAATTGTTGGAAGTGCAGTATCTTTTATAAATGAATACTTACCTGAATTAGGAAAATCTTGCATCACAAGCATTCCTAATTTATCAGCTAAATAATAAAACATTTGTGGTTCAACTTTAATATGTTTACGAAGTGTATTAAACCCTAATTCTTTCATCTTTAAAATATCGTATAGATATGCTTCATATGATGCAGGGGTGTAAATTCCATCACTGAAATAACCTTGATCAAGTAGACCATTTAAGAAAATAGGTTTATCATTTAAATAGAATTTTTTATCTACAATCTTAAATTCTCTAAACGCGAAATATGTTTTAACTAAGTCATTTTTATTTTTAACAACAACATCATATAAATTAGGATTTTCTAAATCCCATAAATGAATTTCATCTAGCTTAACTTCAAACTCTTTTCCAACTTTACCACTATATAAAAGTTTATCATCAAAAGAAATTTCTATATCAAATTCATTTGCCTTACTAATTATCCTACCAAATAAAGAACCGTCATTTTTAGGATAGAAAATAACATTTTTAATAGCGAAGGTACTATATGATTCCATCCAAACAGTTTGCCAGATACCACTAGTTTTTGTATACCACATTCCACCACGTTTTTTACCAGCTTTACCGACTCCATAATTTAAGTTAGGATCATTTTCAACAACTAAAACTAACTCATTAACACCTTCATGAATAAACTGTGTAGCATTTAGGCTAAATGGTAAATATCCACCAACATGATGCATTGCGTAATTTCCATTAATATAAATATCACAAATTTGATTAACCGCACCAAAGTTAATCATAACTATATCTTTAATAAATTCTTTAGATAGTTCAATCTTTTTATAGTAACACAAAAATTCATTTTTCTTTAATTCTCCTCTAACACCACTTAGGATAGATTCAAGTGGATAAGGAACAACAATTTTACCTGTAAAAGCACTTGGAATTTGGTTACTAGTAGTGATCTCATAATCCCAAATACCATTTAAATTAAGAAATGAATCACGAACTAAATAAGGTCTAGGATACTCTGGTAGGGGTAATGTATCATTAAGACTTTTAGCCCATGGCGTCATCATATTATAATTAAGCATTTGAATCACCCTTCTTTTTTAATGATACTAAATAAATTACTCCAAATGTTAATAATCCAATAACACATCCAGCAATAAAGATTAATGATGAAGGAGTATATGCATCACCTGCTACACCTAAGAAACCTTCACTTGTATTCCCTGATAAAATAGAACCAATCCATGGTCCAACTAACATTGGAATTAAAACTGATACAAAGATTCTAATTCCTTGGAATAATCCAACCTTATCCTCTGGAGTGTAATCACGAATTGAAGCGTTGAAACAAGCTCCTAATGATAAATAACCCATCATCATAAATAAAGTTCCAATAAATACAAATACAATATTAGTTAATAAACCTAAAAGAATTAAACCAACTAAATAAATAGAAAGTGAAATTATACTAGTTTTAATAAATCCATATTTATCAATTAATTTACCATAGAAAACTGTAAATGCCGCAGCAAGTATAATCGCAGGCGCAAAAATTAAAACATAGTTTTCTAATTGTAATGTATTAGTAAAGTATAAAATTAAATAAGGCATAAAAACTTGAATTGAAATAGAGAAAATACACATACCTAATAAAAAGATATATAGTAATGAATTCCTCTTAATAATACTAGGTCTAAATCCGTAGAAAATATTTTTAAAGTATGGTTCATTTTTAACTTCAAGTTTTGGTTCTTTAATAATAAAAATACCTAAAATACCAACTAATAAAATAATAATACCAATTGTTAAGAAAATAATTGTCCATTCATAAGGAGATCCTTCAACTAACATCTTCCCACCAAAAACAACTAAAATAGCGATTAAAGGCATCGCAGAGTTTACTCCTTCTACCTTACCACGGTTAGTTGTATCTGTTGTATCTGTCATCCAAGCATTAAATGCCGCATCGTTAGCTGTTGAACCAAAGAAAGTCATCAAACAGTCAAATCCAATTGTAAGTCCAACCCCTAATGCAAACGCGTTAATTGTTTGACCAAAGATCTTAGATAAATTTTCAACCTTTAATAGCGCGAAAGCCATAATTGATAATCCCCATAAAATATAGCCACCACAAATAAAGATTTTTCTTTTTCCAATCTTATCACTATAAGCACCCATAAAAAGGGTTGTTAATGTCGCAGAAATTGCTGAGGCACTAACCATTAAAGCAATATCATTTAATGTTGCGTTAAACTCATTTTGAATAAAAACATTAAAAAGCATATTCTCAATTGTCCAAGCAACTTGGCCGCACAAACTAAATAAAACAATCGCTAGCCATGATTTTTTTCCTAATTCCTTCATAATAAAAACTCCTCATATAATATATGAATATTATACCAAATATAAACCACTTATTAAAGTTTTTTTTAGAATTACAAATATTATACTTTTTACAAAAAAAGTGTAAAAAAGGATTGTCATTTTACAAAAAAAGTGTAAAATTATAGATGAGGTGAAGAAAAATGGCATTTAATGGTAAAATAACAATCTCAGAATTAGCGAGATTAACAAACCTTTCTAGACCAACTCTTTATAAATATGTAGAGGAATATGAAAATAACGATATATCAAATATTCCAGCTGACATAATAGAGTTATTTAATTATATATATTCAACCGAGGTAAATGATAAATCGGATATAATCAATTACTGTATTAAGAAAAATAAAAAATCAAGCGAAAGTAGTGTATTTGACAAAATAAAAATGTTATATGCGACTGACGAACAATTTAAAAAGAAATTAATATTGTTTGTAAATGAGTATTGTAAAAATCAAAAGTAAGGAGAAATATAAAAATGAAAACACAACAAAAAAGAGAACCTGTTGATCTATTGTTTGATAACATAAGAAAAATTAGATTATTATCTGATATAATCACTCACTTAAATGAATTAGAAAGTAAAGAATTAGAATTCATAATTGAGGGAGAAGGTTTTTTTAAAACACAATATAAAAGAATCAAAAATTCAATCAATGATTCTGCTATAAAGAAAGCTCAAAAGAAATTAGAAGAAAAGATTGAAAAGTATAACGAAATTGCCGATGAAGAAATTAATATCTATCACAAAAGTGGCTATTTAAAAGATTTAATTAAAGAAATTAAAAATGAATCAAAAACATTGTCAAAAATAATATTTAAAGATGATTCATATAAATTAGGTAAAATTGAATTTGTAATGAATGTCTTATGTGATGATTTTGCCTCATTTAATAATACTGATGAAATTAATCAAAAAATATCAATTATTTTAGATGAAGATGAGGATTTCTTAAAAGATATCCAAGATCAATTAACAGAAGCATATCAAAAAATCGGAATTAAACCTAATGATGGTATTGTTACAAAACTTCAAGCACCTATCTTAGCGTTAATAATCGCAAATCCAATTGTATCAATGGGACTGATTGGCGTAACTTTAGCCGATTGTGTTACAGCTTTATGTGGCTTAAAATTTTCAATCTTTAACAAATTAAAAGATGAAACAACAAAAGTAATCGATAGTATTCAAAAAGATGTATTATTAAAACAATTCTATGATTTAAATGTAGAACAAACAGCTTTTTGTTTAGCTAAATCAATTGTACTTCTTCTTCAAGTTAATAACTACCGAGAAAATGATCCAGTAGCACAAGAAATTTATGAATCATATGTTGAAACATATATCGATATTAAATCTGATATCACATTAAAAATGTTATTAGATGGCAAGATAGAAGAAAACTTTGAAAAAGCAAAAGTAATAAATAATATGGATATTTATTTAGCAACAAAACTGCAAAAATAACATAAAAAAAACTCCTAAAATTAATTAGGAGTTTTAATTTTATATTTCAATAAATTAGTTTAATTCAGCGAAATATTTGATTGTTCTTACCATTTGGCTAGTGTAAGAATTTTCGTTGTCATACCAAGCAACAACTTGAACTTGATATAAACCATTTCCTAATGGAGATACCATTGTTTGAGTTGCGTCGAAGATTGAACCTTCAGTAGCACCGATGATATCGCTAGAAACGATTTGGTCTGTGTTATATCCGAAAGATGGAGATTCTTGAGATTTCATAGCAGCATTGATAGATGCAATTGTAACTTCTTCTTCTGATTTAACAACAGCAACTAAGATAGTTGAAGAACCTGTAGCAACAGGAACACGTTGAGCAGAACCGATTAATTTTCCACTTAATTCAGGAATAACTAAACCGATAGCTTTTGCAGCACCTGTAGAGTTAGGTACGATGTTGCAAGCAGCAGCTCTTGCTCTTCTTAAGTCACCTTTGCGGTGTGGTCCGTCTAATACCATTTGGTCACCAGTGTAAGCATGGATTGTGCTCATGATACCAGATTGGATTGGAGCATAGTCATTTAATGCTTTAGCCATAGGAGCTAAGCAGTTTGTTGTACAAGATGCAGCAGAGATAACTGTGTCTTCAGCAGTTAATACGCTTTCGTTAACACCATATACGATTGTTGGTAAATCATTTCCAGCAGGAGCAGAAATAACTACTTTTTTAGCACCAGCAGCGATGTGAGCAGATGCTTTTTCTTTAGAAGTATAGAAACCTGTACATTCTAAAACTACGTCTACATTTAATTCTCCCCAAGGAAGATTTTCAGCTTTTGGTTCTTTGTAGATAGTAATTACATGTCCGTCTACAGTGATTGAACCTTCACCAGCTTCAACTGTATGACCTCTATATCTACCTTGAGATGAGTCATACTTTAATAAGTTTGCTAACATTTTTGGATCAGTTAAATCGTTGATAGCAACTACTTCATAACCTTCAGCACCGAACATTTGTCTGAAAGCTAAACGACCGATACGGCCAAAACCATTGATTGCGACTTTTACAGCCATTTTAAATTCCTCCATATATATATGTTTTTTTTAACCATATATATTTTACCACTTTTTTCTATTTTATCAACGTTTTTTTCTATTCGACACAACATAACAAAATAAGAAAACGCTATTTTATATCATTAAAAAGATAAAGGAGGCTTTAAAATGACATATATACCAATAGTTACAGAAAAAACACAACAAGGAGAAATCCATTATGATATCTTCTCTAGATTATTAAAAGAAAGAATTATTCTTTTAAATAATGAAATAAATGATACAACAGCAAACATTTGGATCGCAGAACTATTATATTTAGCTAGCATTAATGATGATGATATTTATATCTACATCAATTCACCAGGAGGAAGTATAACAAGTGGTTTAGCATTATATGATACAATGATGTATATTAAACCAAAAGTAATCACAATTTGCGTCGGATTAGCCGCTAGTATGGCAGCGTTTATTCTCTCATCAGGATACAAAAGATATGCTTTAGAAAACAGTGAGATAATGATTCATGAACCATCAACAAACTATAGCGGAAACGCAAGTGATATATTCAATCACACCAAATGGTTAGAAAGAATAAAAAATAAAGTTGATTATATCTTAGCTAAAAATACAAAACATACGATAGACGAAATTGTATCAGCCACACTTAGAGATAACTTCATGGACAGTAAGACTGCTTTAGAATTTGGAATCATTGACGAAATACTAACTTGCAAAAGATAACCACAAAAATTATAATTAAGAAGTAAGGATGTGTTTATGATGTATACTAGTTTAGAAATTGAATTTAAAAGTAAGTTAACAAAAGACCAATATGAAACATTATTAAAAAAATACGGTTTAGAAGATAAAGTTTTTAAACAAACGAATTATTATTTTGATACCCCTGATCACAAATTAATTAATAATCATATCATTTTAAGAATAAGAGAAAAATCATATAATATTAAACTAACTTCAAAAACTAAACAAGAAATAGGAACACTAGAAAAACACATTGTATTAACTACTGATGAAGCTTATAAAATGATTAAAGAAGGCTTTGATGCAAGCCTGATAGGAATTAATGAGGAAGTAATTAATATCGCTTCTTTAACAACATATAGAGCTAAAACAACTTATAAAAATGGAACAATCTTTTTAGATAAAAATACCTACTTTGATACTACTGATTATGAAATCGAATTTGAGGCAGCAGAAATCGAATTAGGTAAGAAAGAATTTTTAGAATTTTTAGAAGAAAATAATTTAGAATATATTAAAATAGTATCAAAAAGTAAAAGAGCATATGAAAAGTCGTCACAATAAATTTTGTGGCGACTTATCTTTTTAACTATTAACTTGATCATAATAATACTTTTTAAGTGCATCTTTATAATCACACGCTTCACAATCAAGCGTCATTAAAATCTTTCTAATTTCCTTTGGAATAAAAACACGAATTTCTTCTTCATTATATCCAACTTGTAATTTATTATCTTCAACAATAATTGGTCTACGTAAAATAGATGGATTTTCAATAATAAGCTTTTCTAATTCACTAAACTTCATATTTTCAATATCGATATTGTTTTCCATAATATACTTACTTCTAGTTGAAATAATATCTTCAAAACCATTTTCAGTGTTTTTTAACATTAATCTAATATCATCTTTTGTTAAAGGAAAGGCGAAAATATTTTTTTCTACATATTCAATTTGATGTTCTTCTAACCATGCTTTTGCTTTTCTACATGAAGCACAAGATGGGGTTGTATAAATAATAACCATATAAAAACCCTCCTAACCGTTATAGATTATATCAAATTAGATTGATAAATTAAATAGTAACATTGACAAAAATAAAGATAAACCATATAATATTTAAGAAAACGAAAAAAAGAATAGTAAACAAAACCTACAATTCATAGAGAGTCTATCAGTGGTGAAAGATAGATAGTTGTAATTTGTTGAATGGACTTTTTAGTGGTGCCAATCACACCCGTACTTCTGCGTTAAAGAAATCAAGTGCTAGTTTAAAATCTAGAAATAAGGTGGTACCGCGATTCTCGTCGTCCTTATATATTTCTAGGTTTTTTTATTTTTTATAAAAGAAAGGATGATTTATAAATGAGTAGATTAGTATCAGGAATCCAACCAACAGGAAATATCACATTAGGAAATTATTTAGGAGCAATTAAAAACTTTGTTAAGTTACAAGATGAACTTCCAGAGCATGAATTCTTTATCTTCATTGCTGACTTACACGCAATAACAATTCATCAAGATAGAGAAAAATTAAGAAAAAATATTAAAAGTCTTGCCGCACTTTACTTAGCTTGTGGATTAAGAAGAGAAAGAGTACATTTATTTATTCAATCTGAAGTATATATGCATTCACAATTAGGATACATTATGGAATGTAACGGAATGCTTGGTGAGTTAGAAAGAATGACTCAATATAAAGACAAAAAAGTTAAACAAGTAGCTGGTGTAAGTGTAGGTTTATTAACTTATCCATGTTTAATGGCAGCAGATATCTTATTATATGATGCAGATATCGTACCAGTAGGTCAAGACCAAACTCAACACTTAGAATTAACAAGAGATTTAGCAGAACGCTTCAATAGTCGTTATGGTGAAACATTTGTAATCCCAACTGGTTATAAAGCAAAAGCTGGAGCTAAGATTATGAGCTTAATTGATCCAACTAAAAAGATGAGTAAATCAGATGAAAATCCAAAAGCTTATATTTCATTATTAGATGACATTAATGTAATCAAAAACAAAATCAAAGGCGCAGTCACTGACTTAGATACTACTGTTAAATATGACCCTGAAAATAAACCAGGTATTTCTAACTTATTAACTATTTATCAAGTAATTACTGGTAAAGAAATGAGTGAAGTTGAAAAAGAATTTGCCGAATGCAATTATCAACAATTTAAAGAAAAAGTAGCTGAGGTTGTTATTGGCGAAATCAAACCAATTCAAGAACGCTATAATGCATATTTAACTTCACCTGAATTAGATGAAATCTTAAACGAAGGTAGAGATGCTGCTTTAAAAGTTGGATACAAAAAAATCGCTAAAGTATACCAAAAAATCGGTTTAGGAAGAAAACAAAAATAAAAGGAATTCACAACGAATTCCTTTTTCTTTTACTAATCAATTTTTACTTCAAAAGAAGACACATTTGTTAAGACTTCACCATCTGTTTGGAATACTTGTGGTGCGCTTGATGTAACTATGAAATGTTGTCCTTTTATAACAGAAATACCAACATGTTTAAACCACATATGCTTACCAATAAAGATAAGAGGGAAGATTAATAATATTTTCCAAAATGATACAGAATGAATAACACAAGCTTCTAATATTCTATCATTACGATCTGATGATGGTGTAATCTTCATTCCTCCACCAAAATATTTTCCATTATTAACTACTGTAAACCATACGTTTTTATAAGTATGTCTAACTCCATCAACTTCAAGTTCTAAATCATAACGTTTAAATTTTTTTAATAACATAATCGCACTTTTAAAATAATTTAAACCTTTTTTCTTATTCTCTTTATCATTGACCATCAAACATACTTCGCCATCAACACCAAAACCACAACCATTTAAAAATAATTCTTCCTTACCGCAAATAGTAACACTAGGAAGGTTTTTAAGATTTTCAGTGATATTGATTAACATTTGTTTAGGAAAGTCGCGGCTAAAGTCATTACCAGTACCACCACGATATAGATATACTTCACTGTTGTTTTGAATACCTTTTATCGCATTAACAAAACGATGAAGTGTTCCATCTCCACCAACAATAATTAAAGTGTCTGTTCTATGAATTTTAGATGCATGTCCCATTACATCTTTATTAGCTTCAACTAAATCAATGACTTCATATTCTTTATTTTCACTTTTTAGTAATTCTTCAATTCTTACAACATGTTTTTTACCAGAACCATTACTACTAAGTGGATTATATAAAATATAATACATAACTCATCACCACTTTGATTTTATCATAATCTTATAGTAAAGTTAACTATTTTTTCAAATACGCTAAATAAACCTCGTGTTTTATCTTATTAAAATATTTTAAATAATTACAGATATTATTTTCCTTACCAATAAAGATAACTTTACTTTTAAGAGTTACACTCTCATCAATTAATACAAAACAGTGATTCATACAACTTCTTCCAACTAAAGGATAAAATTTAGAGTTTATATATACTAAAAAACCTTCACATAATCTTTCTAATCCATCACTATAACCAATATCAATAACACCTATATAGCAATCATCTTTTATTTGATAACTATAATCATAACCTATATATTCACCCTTTAGAGAGTGATTAATTTGAATGATATTGCCATACACACTAAATGAGTCCTCATAAATATAGACACCTATTCTTTTAGAGTTAACATACTTAAATAAAAAGTTAATCGTACTTGATGACTGAAAATGAACATCAATATCTTTTTTATTATTTATAACTTCATAAAACTTTAACAATTGATTATTTATATGAATAGTATCAGTTGTCGCATTATGAGAATAAATACCTGTTAAAGTTAAATTATCATTTAAATACAAAGAGTTAAAATCTTCTACTTTTATTCCAAAACGATTCATACCACTATTAATCTCGATTTGAACATTAAGCTTAAATTTTGATAAATATTTTATTTGAGATATATCAGTTATAGTAACTTCAATTTTATATTTTTCACATAAATGTAAAATACTATAATCAACAGGACCAAGTAATAAAACTAAAACATCAGGATATTTTCTTTTTATATATACCCCATCTTTAATATCAAGTAAGGCAATCTTCTTCATCCCTAAATCATAGGCAATTTGAAATACTTTTTTAAAACCAAAACCATAGGCATTACTTTTTAAAACCAAATAATCATTTTTATCTAATTTAGTTATGTTTTCTTTAATTTTATCGTAATCAATTTTATAAATATTAATCACCAAATTAGACTATGAAAAAAAATGCTAGAATATACTAGCATTTTAATCCAAACCTATAATCTAATTTTACTTTATTTTAATAATATTTAAACTATTTATATTCAACTAATGCATATAATTTTTTACCACGACGAATTACGATATATCTTCCTTCAATAGCCATATCTTTATTGATAATCATAAATTCTTCAGTAACTTTTTCACCGTTAATCATAACAGCACCATTACGGATAAATTCACGCGCTTCGCGTTTACTTGATGCAAGTTTTAATTCAATTAATAAATCAGCTAAAGGAGCTTCTTTTCCTTCTGCGTGTGGTAAATCAGCAAATCCCATTTCAATTTCTTTAGCAGTTAATGCTTTAATATCACCACTAAATAATGCATTACTAATTCTAATTGCGTCATTATAAGCTTCTTCGCCATGTAAGAATGTAATAACTTCATGTGCTAATGCTTTATGAGCTTCACGTAAATGTGGATTTACTTTATTACTTTCTTCTAATCTTTCAATTTCTTCTTTAGATAAGAATGTTAAGAATTTTAAGTAATCAATAACTTTACTATCTTCACTGTTAATAAAGAATTGATACATTTCATAAGCACTTGTTTTATTAATATCTAACCAAATTGCTTTACCATTTGTTTTACCAAATTTAGTTCCATCACTCTTAGTTAATAAAGGCATAGTAAATGCATAAGCTTCTTTTCCTTCTTTTTTACGAATTAATTCAATACCAGCTGTGATATTACCCCATTGGTCTTGACCAGCAACTTGCATTGTAACATTTTTAGTTTTATTTAAATACCAGAAGTCTAGTGCTTGCATAATCATATATGAAAACTCAGTATAAGTAATACCAGAGTCTAAACGACGTCTTACGATATCTTTATTTAACATATAATTAATGTTAAAGAATTTACCAAAATCTCTTAAGAAATCAATAAAGTTAATATCTTTACACCAATCATAGTTATTAACAACTTCAAAACCAAAAATCTTTTTAGCTTGTCTTGTTAAACATTCAATATTGTGATTAACAGTCTCAACTGTAATCATTGGTCTTTCGCTATCTGGTTTAGGGTCACCAATTAATCCTGTAGCTCCACCAACTAATAAAATTGGATTATGACCTGCGTCTTTTAATCTTTTACTAATTAAAAAACTTGAAAAGTGACCAATATGAAGTGAGTCACCTGTTGGGTCTGTCCCAATGTAGAAAGTCATTCCACCTGCATTTAATTTTTCTTTAATTGAAGGGTCTGATACATCTTTAATCAAACCTCTCCACTCTAATTCTTCATAAATTCCCATAATTATTTTTCTCCATTTCTCTTTTTTAAAAATAAAAAAGTCCCTAGATATAAAATCTAAGGACGAATTATCGCGGTACCACCTTAGTTCTAGTAAATATACTAGCCCTCAAACTCTTTAACGCAGAGCATACGTTTTCTTCATTAAGTGTAATTCAATTAATTACCAGTACTAATTTTCACCAACCATTAGCTCTCTAAAATCTTAAATAATCAATCTACTTTTCTTAAATCATTAGAAATTTATTTACTCATTGATTCACGATAGAATACTGAATAAGGTAAAACAATTTTTGTTTCTTCAACAGGTTCTTCTTTCATAATTTTTGTAAGAAGTTCCATTGCAGCTGCACCTAAATCATAAACTGGTGTATCAACACAAGTTAATGTAGGTCTAGATAATTGTGCATATTTAGTATTTTGGAAACCAACTACTAAAATATCATCTGGAATCTTATGTCCATTCTTTTGAGCAATGTTCATAAATGAAACTGCAATACTATCACGAACACTAATTACACCATCAACTTCATGATTATTGAAAAACTCAGCAAAGTGTAATGAGTTAATATCAGGGTCCCCACTAGTACGGAAGATTTTTGGTTCTAATCCTACTTCTTCCATTGCTTTTATATAACCAGCTTCTTTACGATTATTAGCTGAATAACGTCTTACTGTACTAAATAGATAAATATTTTTTCTTCCATTTTCAATCATCTTTTTAGTGATTTCATATGCTGCAGTTTCAAAGTCGATATTAACCGCAGGAATATTTTGATCTTCACTTATAACATTAGATAAAATGAATGGTACATTTGAATCATCAAGCATTTTTTTGATTTGATTCATTTGGTTTTGATCTAACTCGTCATTTAAGAAAATAACACCATCAACTTGTTCAGCAACTACCAAACGAACAAAATCATCTAAACTTGGTTCATCATTCATAGAAAATACTTTAATTGAATAACTAAATTGCTTAGCAATGGTCATAATTCCATGAATCATTTGTGATACAGAAGCACGCGTTATATCTGAAACTATAATACCTACCGTAGTAGTTTTTCTTGAAGCTAAACCTCTAGCGATAGCGTTAGGACGATATCCTAATTGTTTAATAACTTCTAAAACTCTTTTTCTAGTTTCTTCATTTACTTTTTCTGGATTATTTAAAACACGTGATACAGTTGCTAATGATACTCTTGCTGCACCAGCTACATCATAAATTGTTGCATTTGCCATAAAAAATCACCACCATTTAGCACAATTATAACACATATGAAAGATGTTTTCAATAATTTACTTTTTTTATTAAAAAAATAAATTCATTATTAATATCTCCTGCACCTATAAATGCTACCACTATATTTTCCCCTTTTATTAAGCTTTCTATACTGCATCTATCATACTTCTTAAAACTATCACAACCACGTAAAAGAGCCCATTCATCAAACTCTTCTTCTCTAACAGATGAGAATATTGGCATAATATAAACTTCATCAGCTTCTTTTAAAACATTAACATATTCATCAAAAAAGGAAATTGTTCTTGAATAGGTGTGTCCCTGATAAATAACAACTAAAAATTTTTCAGGATATTTTAATCTAATAGTATTAATTAAAGCTTTAATCTCTGTAGGGTGATGAGCGTAATCATCAATTAAAATTACATCATCTTTAACCTTAAATTCATTAAATCTTCTTGCTGGCAATCTTAACTTTTTAATCCTTGAATTAACATGAGATAAATCTTTGTCAATTAAGAAAGTAAGAATAATAGCGACTGCTAAATTATAAGCCATATGTTTAGCATAAAAAGGAAAATCAAATTCATATTCAACCTCTTCCATCATCAAATAAAGCTTACTATCAGAAAGTCTTAAAACTATATCACAATCCGGTTTAAATCCGAAAGTAATTTTGTTTTTATGAACAATTTTCCTACAGTATTCACAGTCTCCATTAATGATTAATACTTCACTATTTAAGGAAGCCTTTTGAAAAGCAAACGAATACTCGCTCATATTTTTAAAGAAGTCTGGATGATCATAATCGATATTTAAAATAACTAAATAGTCAAATGTATAATTTAAAAAATGATTTTGATATTCGCATGCTTCAAATAAAAAATACCTACAATCCTTATTCCCTCTACCAGTTCCATCACCAATTAAAACATTGATATCTTCTTTAATTAACTGTTGTGCAAAAGAGGTTGTAGTTGTCTTGCCATGCGAACCACTTACACCAATTTTTTTCATTTTAAAAAAGTTTTCTAAAAATAATGGGTAATACTCAAAATGATATCCTAATTCTTTTATTTCTTCTGTTATATCAGCCAACTTAAAAGCATTACCAATGATATAAAAATACTTTTCATCAAGATGATAATTGTCAAAATTCTCAACAACTATCGATTGACTAAAAGTGGCTTCAGTAAAATATTTTTTATTATAATCTACTCCACTTACTTCATATCCTAAATCAACTAAAATATTAGCTAAAGCACTCATTCCAGTTCCTTTAATACCAACAAAATAAAAATGCATAAAAAATCACCACTAATAGTATATGTAAATTATAATAATTATATTAAAGTTATACGTTTATAAAAATTATATTCTTTACCTTTATAAACAAAAATATTATAATTTAAGATAGTTAAGAATATTTAAAGAAAGTGGTGTTTTATAATGGAACTAAAAAAATGGTGGCACGACAAAATAGTATACCAAATATATCCAAAAAGTTTTATGGATTCAAATAACGACGGTATTGGAGATATAAGAGGTATTATTAATAAATTAGATTATTTAAAAGAATTAGGTGTAGATATTTTATGGTTAACTCCATTTTATAAATCTCCTATGGAAGATAATGGTTATGATGTAGCGGATTATTTAACAATCAACTACTTATTTGGTTCAAACGAAGATATGTATGAATTAATTGATGAATGTAAAAAAAGAGAAATGTATATTATGATGGATATCGTAGCTAACCATACATCTAGTGAACACAAATGGTTTTTAGAAGCTAAGAAAAGTAAAGATAATCCATACCGTGATTACTACATTTGGCGAGATGAACCTCTACATGATATGCAGTCAGTATTTGGTGGGTCTGCTTGGGAATATGATGAGGCAACTAACCAATACTATTTCCATGCGTTTGCAAAAGGTCAACCAGACTTAAACTGGAGCAATCCAAAAGTAATGGAAGAAATTTCAAAATGCATTAACTTCTGGTTAGATAGAGGAATTAAAGGAATTCGTTTTGATGTAATTCACCTAATCGGAAAAAATATTGATGAAAACATATTAGATTATGGATTAGATCTACATCCAAGAGTTAAAGAATTAAAGAAATTATCATTCGGAAAATATGATATCGTAACTGTAGGTGAGGCTTGGGGAGATTTAGCAAAAGCTATCGACTTTACTGACCCAGAAAATGAAGAGTTAGATATGGTATTCCAATTTGAATGTACTTCTTATACTACTAACAACACTCCTTATGGTAAATTTTCACCAAGGGCAATTGATATGGAATTTGTAAAACATACATTAGCTAAATATCAATATTGTTTAAACGAACGTTCTTGGAATGCATTAACTGTTGAAAATCATGACTTAGGAAGATGTATTAACCGTTTTGGTAGTTTAGAATATCGAGTTGAATCAGCAAAAGCAATTGCTACAATGAATTTCTTACTTAAAGGAACACCTTATATTTATCAAGGACAAGAAATTGGTATGACTAATATCGTCATGACTGATGTAAATGAATATGATGATGTTGAAGTTCATGGTTTTTATAAAGAATATGTACTTGAAAAGAAATTCTTAACATATGAACAGTTTTTAGAAGCATGTAACAAAGAAGCACGTGATAATAACCGTACACCAATCCAATGGGATGATAGTGTAAATGCTGGATTTAATACTGGTGCTAAACCATGGTTAAAAATAAATCCAAATTACAAAGAAATCAATGTTAAGACTTCTTTAAGTGATCCAAACTCTGTATTAAATTATTATAAAAAATTATTAGCGTTAAGAAAAAGTGATGAATACAAAGAAGTATTCGTTTATGGTAAATATGATTCAGTATTTGAAGATATGAAAGATATCTACATTTATACAAGAACAACTAAAACAAAGAAAGTTTGTGTTTTAACAAATATGCGTGAGGATGTTAAAGATGTAACTTTACCATTTGAAATTAAAAAAGTATTATTATCAAACTATGATAAACAGTACTCTTCAAATAAATTAACATTATCACCATTTGAAACAATCGTATTTGAAATTGAAAAGTAAAAGCATAAAGGGCCTGTATCAAACAGACCCTTTTAATTATCTATTCATATAAGCTTTAATACCTTCTATGAAGCGTTTAGCTCCTTCTTTAACACGCACATTTTGAGTAGCGATATTAACTCGAATAAAAGTTTTACCACACTCTCCATAAACTTTACCAGCAGTTACTCTTAACCCAGTTTCCGCTTTAATAAAATCAACTAATTCTACTGTATCACTACATATCTTACTGCAATCTACCCATAGTAAATATGTAGCATTACTTCTAATAATATGAACTGGTAATTCTTTTTCAACAATTTTAATAAAATCTAATTAATTTTGATAAATATATTCTCTTAATTCATCAAGCCAAGTGCTACCGTAAGTAAATGCCGCAGTCGCACCTGTAACAGCGAAAATATTTGCTTCAGCTACTTCATCTGTATTAATAGCGCGCCATACTTTATGTTTTAAATATGGATTAGAAATATAAATGTATGATGTATGTAAGCCAGCTAAATTAAATGTTTTAGTTGGTGAGGAACATGTTATACTAATATTTTTACAAACTTCATTAACACTTGAAAATGGAGTGTAAACTAATG
>JBGVOE010000134.1:0-9055 GCA_045126355.1 Anaeroplasmataceae bacterium
ATCCTAACCTAATTAAGCCTCGATGAGGTTTTTTTAGGTTAATCTTTTTTGTCAAAGATCATTAACTTTTCATCCATTATTTTTTGGATGATTTTTTAATAGTATCAAATTTCAATTTTTCATAAATTATTTGACACTACCTTTTTTCTCAATTTTTTCTTCTAATCCTTGAGTTTGGATATATTCATTAACTTCTTCTTCACTCACATTTTCCAACTCTTCTTCAATACTTGATACAATATCACCAACATTTGTATCAATATATCTTTCTTCTTCAAACACACGTTTTGAATAGATCTTATAAGTTTCTTCACCTACAACACCTATAATAGAAAGACATAATTTATTAACTGCAATATCAATAGCACTGTTAAGAAATAATCTTCTAGCCCAATACACAGGATTGAAAATATTTAAAGCACCTTTAACTGCATTAATGATTTTTTTAAGTTTATATTTTTTGGTAAGTTTCATTAAAGAAGAATCATCAATAACCTTCTTAGCATCACCTAAAGCAAGTAGTGTTGATAATTTTAATTTCTTTAATAAACGTAGTGCAGGACGATCAATAATCCCATTAATACGATTAGAAATATAAATAAATAATTCTAAAATCTCATCAATCGTAAGTTCAGCTAATGGTCTTTTGGATTTAGGAAAGAACTTTCTAGCTATATCAGTAGCCATACTAGTACAAACATTAAAACAGTGATTTACACTACTACTAGCTCCTCTTAAACTTTTATCACTATAAGCTTTTCTTGCGTTAGAAACAATCTCTTTAATTTCATCATCTGTAACTTCAATCACATTACTTTTAGCAATGTATTTTTTGCTTTTAAGTGATGAAACAACTAAGATTGAATACACAATAGCTAAAAGTGCACACCCTGCAAATATACCAATAACAAAAGAGATAAGACTTGCAATATCAAAATCAAAGTTTCCAATTTTAAATAAAAACATACCTTAAACCTCCTTCTTGTTCAATATATTTATTATACAATATATTGAAAATTTTCGCTATATTTATCTTACAATTTTATCCATTAAGCTAATTTTCTTTTACTTAGGCTAAAATTCAAAATAAAAAAGTGTAGTTTTTATAATTCAACTACACTTTAATAAATTTTTACTTTTTAACTTCTTTTTTAACTTCTTTTTTAACCCAAGTAGTTTTAACTTTGTTTAAATGCCAAATATCTTTATTGTATTCTTGCATTGTTCTATCTGTTGTGAAGAATCCAGATTTAGCAGTATTCATAATACTCATCTTAGTCCATAATGGTTTGTTTTTGTATAATTCATTTGCTTTAGCTTGAGCATCAACATATGAAGCAAAGTCTTTTAATACTAAGTAAGTATCTTTGTATAATAAGTTATTTCTGATTTCTTCAAATTCCCAATGAGGAACATTTTCGAAGAAGCCATTTGTTAATTGATCAATAACTGTTCTAAGACGGTTATCAGAATAGTAATAATCCATTGGGTTATAGTTATTAGCAGCATATAAATCAGTTACTTCTTTAGCGTTCATACCGAAGATAATGATATTATCATCACCAACTAATTCACCAATTTCAACGTTAGCACCATCAAGAGTACCTAATGTTACAGCACCGTTCATCATGAATTTCATATTACCAGTACCACTTGCTTCTTTACTTGCAGTTGAAATTTGTTCACTGATATTTGCAGCTGGCATAATTACTTCAGCGTATGTTACGTTGTAGTTAACAACGAATACAACTTTTAATAAGCTATTTGTTTCTGGGTCATTATTAACTTTATCAGCAATAGTGTTGATTAATTTAATAACTTTCTTAGCGAAATAGTAGCTTGGAGCACTCTTAGCACCGAAGATATATGTATGTGGATGATAGTTAGCTTTAAATTCAGGATTATTCTTTAATTCGTTATATACATACATAATATGTAATGCATTTAATAATTGACGTTTATATTCATGAAGACGTTTAACTTGGATATCAAAGATTGAGTTAGTATCTAATTCGATTCCTTGAGATTCATAAATACGTTTAGCTAATGCTTCTTTTCTAGCTTTCTTCATGTTATTGAATTTTTCTTGAAGAGCTTCATCACTCGCAACTGGTATTAATTTTTCTAATAAATCCATATTTCTAACCCAGTTTTTACCACAGTATTCATCTAAAATTTCTACTAATTCTGGGTTTGTATGATAACACCATCTACGGTGAGTGATACCATTTGTTTTATTGTTGAATTTTCCTGGGTAGTAGTCATTAAATACTTTCATTTCAATGTTCTTTAAAATTTCAGTATGTAATGCAGCTACACCGTTAACGCTATAAGAACCAGCGATAGCTAAGTTAGCCATATGTACTAAACCATCTTTAACAACAGCCATTTGGTAAGCTTGTGGAGCGCCAGTACCTAAGTTAGCTTCGATTTCAGCAACTAAACGACGGTTGATTTCTTCGATGATTGTATAAATTCTTGGTAATAAGTTACGTACTAATTCTACAGGCCATTTTTCTAAAGCTTCAGCTAAGATTGTATGGTTTGTATAAGCACATGAGTTTTTAACGATATTCCATGCTTCTTCCCAAGCAATTCCTTCTTCATCTACTAAAATACGCATTAATTCAGGAATGATTAATGTTGGGTGAGTATCGTTAATATGGAAACATACTTTTTTATGTAAGTTAGTTAATGTACCATAAGTTTCTTTATGTTTTTTACAAATTGCTTTAACACCAGCAGCACTAAAGAAATATTGTTGTTTTAAACGTAATTCTTTTCCTTCATAAGTTGAATCATCTGGATATAATTGTGAGCAGATTTCACCTAAACGTCTTTGATAATCAAATGCGTTGTGGCTTACATTTTCCATTGCTTCAGCTTGCCATAAGCGTAATGTGTTAACAACATGGTTACGGTCACCAATAACTGGTACATCATATGGTACAGCTTTAACAACTTCAGCATTACGGTGATGAACTACTAATTTACCATCTTCATAAGTATATTCAACATAACCATAGAATGGAATTTCAACAGCTTCGCTATCTTTTCTAACTTCCCATACATAAGTATCTTTTAACCATGCATCAGGACGTTCTACTTGATAACCATTAACGATATCTTGGTCAAAGAAACCTAAACGGTATCTGATACAGTTACCATGAACAGGTAATCCTAAAGATGCAACTGAGTCCATGAAACAAGCAGCTAATCTTCCTAAACCACCATTTCCTAAACCAGCATCTGCTTCTTGGTGTTCGATATCATTGATATCTAAACCTAAGTCATTGAATGCACCAATTACGATGTCTCTAACACCAGCATTCATTAAGTTGTTTGTAATCATACGACCCATTAAGAATTCCATTGAGAAATAGTAAACAGAACGTAATTGTTGATCTTTGATTGCATTTTCAGTTTGTTTCCAATCAAAAGCAACATGTCTACGTAACATATTACCTAATACAACATATTGTTGATAAGTTGTAGAGTCTTTGAAGTTAACAGCATATGTGCTTTCAACTTGTCTAACAAATTCTCTTCTAAATGTGTCTTTATTTTTAAAATAATTATATTTAATTTGAACAGCCATTTTATTTACCTCCAAGTTTTTGTTCATCCTTTCGTATTATAACATTTCAATTCTTTTTTATCTTTGATAAAATGTTTTTTTATATTATGTAAACGTAATCATTTTTTCAAAAATTTTTTATTTAAGCGTTTTAGGTTTTCTTCCGCCTTTTCTTTTCATCTTAAATACCGCAACACCTAATGGTGGAACAGTAATTTTGATTTGATTTGGTTGGTTATGCATAGGCTCTTTAATTACTTTAAGAGCGGCACCATTATATTGACCAGACCCACCATAAATTTCTAAATCACTATTGATAATTTCTTTATAATCTCTATCACCTGGTACACCAATTGCATAATCATGGTATACAACAGGAGTAGCGTTAAATACTACTATAACGTGATCATCAAATTTTTCACTATATCTAGCAAAAACAAAGATAGATTGTTCACTGTTGTTTCCTTCAATCCACTTGAATCCTTCTTTTTTATGGTCACTACTAAATAACGCTTTTTCTCTACGATATGTAGCAATCATATCTCTTACGAAACGATTTGCGCTATCATGAGCTGGATACTTATATAAATTCCAATCTAATTCTTTCTTAAAATTCCATTCAGTGTAATGAGCAAACTCTCCACCCATAAATAATAATTTCTTACCAGGATGAGTCATCATTAAGCCCATTAACGCTCTATAGTTTGCAAATTTTTGCCAATAATCACCTGGCATCTTATTTAAAAGTGATGCCTTTAAATGAACTACTTCATCATGTGAAAGTGGAAGAATAAATTGTTCACTAAAAGCATATACTAAACCAAATGTAATTAAGTTATGATGATATTTACGGTAAATTGGATCTAATTTGAAATAACGTAATGTATCATTCATCCATCCCATATTCCATTTATAGTTAAATCCTAATCCACCCATATCAACAGGTCTAGTAACACCATCATGTGCACTTGAATCTTCTGCCATTAATAAAACTCTATCATCGTAGGCAAATAAATTTCTAGATAAACCTCTTAAGAAATCGCATGCACCTTCATTAACACCATTAGCTGGATTACCTAAGTAATAAATAATATTAGAAACTGCATCTACTCTAAATCCATCTACATGGAAATATTTTAACCAAAACATTGCATTTGAATACAAGAAACTTTGAGTTAATCCTTTTCCTAAATCTAAATTCGCAGTTCCCCATACTTCATTATCTCTAATTTTAGGATCACTATAGTCATATAAAGGAGCTCCATCAAACATATATAAACCAAAGTCATCACGACAAATATGTCCAGGAACCCAGTCCATAATTACACCAAATCCGTTTTTATGCATCTCATCTACTAAGTACATAAAATCTTTAGGCACACCAAAACGAGCTGATACGCTATAATATCCTGTTCCCATATATCCCCATGAATCATCTAGTGGATGCTCATAAACTGGTAAAAATTCAACATGAGTAAATCCTTGTTCATGCATATATTGGACAAGTTGTGGAGCAATTTCATTTGCTTTCATAAATTCTCCGTCTTTTCTTCTCCATGAACCTAGATGAACTTCATAAACACAAAGAGGTTGTTCATAAACTTTCTTTTTAGTTTTAAACCACCCTTCATCGTGCCATTCAAATCCTTCAAGATCGTAAACTTTTGAATCAGTCTTTGGTCTAAAATCTGAGAAAAAAGCATAAGGGTCAGCCTTCATCAAAACTCTACCATCTTTAGTTGTAACGCGGTATTTATATCTACTCCACTCAATATTAGAATTTACATAAGCATAGTAAATACCTTTGTCATCAATTTTTTGCATCACTGTCGCATCTGGGTTATAATTGTTAAATTCCCCAACAACACTAACACTAGAAGCATTTGGTGCTAATAATAAAAATTCACAACCTACTACATTTCCACTATCATCTTTGTGTAAATGCGCACCAAAATAGTTATAGGCGTCAAGGGTTTTTCCTTGATCTAGATAGTAGGTAAACTGACTATCTATTTTGTCTTTGATCATCATCAAATCCATCCTCCATAATTTTAAGTATTTTATATAACGGGAATCCTTTGCTATTTAGATTCCTAATTACCTTATTCCTAAATTTCTTTTCATCAATTTTGGCATTTTTACTTTTTAATAATTTTAAATACATTTTCTTTAGAATTTCATCTTCATCAGTTATATTATCTAATAATTCGACATTTTTTTCAAGAACAATAGTAATGGTATCATTACTAAAGCCATGTGATATTAAATAATTAGTAGCTTTCTTCTTAGCTCCTAGCTTACTTTCTTTCTTTAATTGAGGTAAATATTTTAATAAACATTTATTACAATTTTCCAAACGTTCTTCATCTGAATAAGTGCTAATTGCTTCTGAAATAAACTCGGATGAAATATTATTTTCTTTTAATTCATTAATGATTTTATTTACTCCATACGCTCTTTTTTTCATCATATGGACAAAATATTTAGCGTACTCTAAATCGTTAATTAATTTTAATTCTTCTAACTTTAATAACACTCTATCAACAATACAAGGCTCATAATGTTTTCTTAAATACATCTTTACTTCTTTTCTACTATGACATGTAGATAGATAATTAACTCCTTTATCAAGCGCTAAATAATATAAATTATCTATAGTAGCTTGATTTAAAGCCTCTACACTAACAACAGTTCCTTTTTTTAAAAATAAATACTTGATTATAATTGATTCATGAAATTTATAAACTTCATCATTATCAAATTTTACTTTATAATATAATCCAGTTTTCGTAATTTTAACAATCTTCATTTTAAATAACTGTCTCTCCACTACTACCTGAATTAATTTCTAATAAATAATTTTTAAGATAAACTGTGCAGCTAGAACCCTCTAACTCTTTAAGGGCGTAAAATTTAGTTGTATTTAAATCTTTTTTATCGATATTAATATTTGAGTTTAAATTTTTGATACAAGTAAGAATAAATAAAATTCCTTCATCATTATTATCTTTCACATTAATATTAATACTATCAATTTTTCGACCCTTTTGACCGATTACACCCTCTGGTGTTTTAAATAAAACTTCATTTTTATCAGAAAATAAAGATAAGAAATTAACAACTCCATCATATGTAGTAACTGTAGCTTTCGATAAATCTAGCTTAACATCTTTATAAGTATTGACTAAATCATAAATACCTTTAGCGGTTAAATTATCTAAGTTATAAAGGTATAGTGTATTCTCTTCTAAATTATATTCATAAGTACTATAGTAGTTTTGATACTTATAAGTGATTTTAGTACCGTCTGATAAAGTAAACTCTTTCTCTTCATCTACCTTTTTACTGTAAAGTAAATCTAAGATTTCAAAATATGTTTTACCAGCTAATACACTATCATTAATTTTTGTTATTTTCATTCCGGCATCAAAGGCAAATTCCTCAAATTCTTTACTTAATTTATTAGTAATAATAACTCCATCAGATGCAATAACAAAATCAAAACAAGGTTTGTAATAATATTTATATTTAGTAGGTTCTACTACTAAATCATAATTAATAGTAGCAAAATTAGTAAAATCATCCTCACTATTAAACTCTATTTCTAATTCTTTTTCTAATAGAAGCATATAATCAGTTTTCTTAATTTTCTCATCATCTTTTATACCAAAGTCCATTCGTGAAACTGCCACTACTGCTAAAAATCCCACAATCACAGTTATAATTAATAGTCCAATTAAACTTCTTTTATTGTTTTTCAAATCCATCCCCGTAAACCTCCTTCGCACTAACATAGAAAGTAAATGCAAGCGGATCAATTTCTAAAATCAAATCACGCATTAAATAACTTTCATTTTTGTTTAACGTTGTAATTAACATATCATATTTATAGCCGCTATATCCCCCAAATGCGTCAACTACAGTAACACCGCGACCTAATTTATCAATAATAACTTGTTTAATTTCTTCATTTTTCTTACTTAAGATAAAGGCTGTTCTTCTAGAAGAACCTCCCATATGAACAAGGTCAATAAATATCCCAATTAAATATATCGAAATTAAACTATACATTGTTTTTTCAATTCCAAAGACAAAAACACTAATTAAAACAACAATTCCATCTGTCACATAAACCGTCTTTGAATATGGAAAATGAAAAACTTTAGCTACTATTTTCTGTAAGATATCCATCCCACCTGTAGTAGCGTTAACTCTAAAACATAATCCTAATCCAATACCTGTTAAAATACTTCCTAACAAGACTGTTAATATAACTTGTGAAATAGGATTCATAGCCTCACTTGATACTTTAAATAGTACTTCATCTAATTTAAATAAAATATCAGGCGGAATATTTAAAAATTCTAATATAAAAATAAATAGCGGTAAGATGATTGAACCTAATAAAGTATTAAAGAAAAATTCTTTACCAAAAAAAAGTAATCCTACTAATAAAAATATCATGTTTAGTAAAAAGATAAATATTGATGAACTAAACCCTTCACCAAAGATTCCAGTTAAAATAACAGATATCCCAGTTACTCCACCAATAACAATATTTTGAGGCAAAAACAGAAAATAATACGCTAAGGCTACAAACAATGATCCAATAACAATATTAAAATATACTACTCTTCTTTTTCTCATTTATTACACATCCATTTTAAATAACCATAAATAAAGCTATCTAATTCACCATCCATAACCGCACCAACATTTCCATTTTCAACATTGCTACGATGATCTTTTACAAGTGTATATGGACAGAATACATAAGAACGAATTTGTGAACCAAAAGCAATAGCGCTACTACCACCTTTAATTTTAGCTAACTCTTCTTCTTTCTTTTGAATTTCTAATTCCATCAACTTACTTTGTAAAACCATCATCGCTTGTTCACGGTTTTGAATTTGACTTCTTTCATTTTGACAGTTAACAACAATACCAGTTGGCTTATGAGTAATTCTTACTGCTGAGTAGGTAGTATTAACACCTTGACCACCTGGTCCACTTGAACAAAATGTATCAATTTTTAAATCAGCTTCATTAATTTTAACTTCAGCCATATCTTTAATAACTGGTGAAATGTCAACTGAGGCAAAAGATGTATGGCGACGCTTATTAGTGTCAAAAGGAGAAATTCTTACTAATCGATGAACTCCTCTTTCACCCTTTAACATACCATATGCATTTTTACCACTTATTGTGATTGTAACACTTTTAATACCAGCTTCTTCACCTGCTAAATAATCAATTACTTTAAATTTAAAATTATGCTTTTGACAATATCTTTGATACATTCTAAAAAGCATATCAGCCCAGTCCATTGACTCAGTTCCACCAGCACCAGGATGAATTTCTAAAATAACATCATTATCATCATATTCGCCATTTAAAATAACTTTTATTGTAGTCTCTTCAATTAATGTATTAAAGTTTAAGATTTCTTCTTCTAAAAGTTCTTTCATTTCTTCACTT
>JBGVOE010000135.1:0-2522 GCA_045126355.1 Anaeroplasmataceae bacterium
CTATGGTTGGGAAGGTTATGACTTCGCTAAATGCTTAAAGATTCATGAAGACGGTATCGGTGTATACTATCCTGAATCATTCTGTGGTGAAAACCATGAATATGGTGATTTCGTTGTTGAAAAACAAGCTTCTTGTGCTGCAGATGGTGAACAAGCTAAATATTGTAAATGGTGTAACCATCGCTTTGTTGAAGTAATTGCAAAAGGTGAACACTCTTATGATGCTGCTAAAATGGTAACTGAATTAGCTGCTACATGTATGACTGAAGGTGCTGGACATATCGAATGTAATGGTGGATGTGGAACAGTTAAAAATGTAGTTATCCCTAGAGACTTATATAACCATGTTAACTGTGAAAAAGAAGATTTAGGTGTTACTGCAACTGTTGAAAAATTAGATACTGGTGGATGGGCTGATCCAGCTACTTGGACAAATCTTGCTGATGATTTATCTGGTGATTTTGAAGTTACAGTTAATATATATTATCAATCACGTTCTGATATCAATGGTGGAGCTGGTTGGCGAACTTTAATGCCTATTGTTTACCATGACACAGGTGATAGTATTGGTTCAGTATGGGTTACTCGTATGGACTGGTGTGGTTGGTGTGATGATTGGGGTGCAGGTACTTTATCTCCACAGTTAAATGCTCATTGGGGTGGTGTTGGAGATGGTACTAACCATAATGCTGGTTGGTTTGATGTTAATGGCCAACGTGTTGATAATGGTAAAGTATCACAATTAGAAAATGAAGGTGTTAATGCTGTATGGACATGTACTAGAACAGGTTCTAAAATCCGTAACTCTTTCGTAATCACTGCTAAAGATGGTAGTGTATATACTTATTTTTATCAAGTACAAGATGTAAATGTTGATAAACATATTGGTATCGCTCTTGAATCTGAATTTGCTAGATATGAAGTTCTTTCTGTTATAAAACATAAATAATTGAAAATTTTTATAATTTATGATTTTAAAAGACAATATCCTATCCTTTGAAAAGGCAGGTATTGTCTTTTTATTTGCTTGTTATTAAATTATAAAATAATAGTAATATTTTGAAATAAATGTTATACTATATATGTTAAATATTCATATTTATAGGAGGATAAAATGAAAGGATTTATATTAAAAATAGTAACGTTTATTTTACTTATATTATTTAGTGTTAGTTTAGTTAGTTGTGGTTCTTCACAAGAGGTTGAGAAAGTAATTGTAGCTGATCAAACATTTGAAATTCATACACAAATTCAAAAAGATTATTTAGCAGGAGACTATAAGATGATTAGTTTATTTGCTAAAGGAAAAGAAGAATTAAGTAAACCAATGTCTATTAATCTAACTTGGTATAATACAGAAGCTTCTAGTTATAAAGTATATTTAAGTGAATCTGAGGATTTTAATAGTTATGTATTATATCAATGTAGTAATACTAATTTAGAATTATATAATTTAAAAATTAACACTCTTTATTATTGGTATTTAGAATATGAATCAAATTCTAAGGCGGTTAAAAGTGATACTAAAACTTTCGTTATAGATAAAACAACTCCAAGAAATTTAAATATTGATGGTGTTACAAATGCTAGAGATTTAGGTGGTTATAAAATTGGATTAAATAAATATGTTAAACAAGGTATGATTTATCGAACTGCTAGATATAACGAGAATGAAACACAAGATTTATTAATAACTGATGCTGGTATTAAGGAAATGGTTGAAGTTTTAAAAATTAAGTCTGAATTAGATATCAGAAGAACTGATAATAATGAAAATGGTGGTTTAACTAAAAGTCCTTTAGGGGATAGTGTTAATTATTATTCTCTTCCAATGAAATCAGGTGGAAATATTTTATTATTAAACAAAGATATGATTAAAGATGTTTTTGCTGTTTTAGGTGATGAATCAAACTATCCTGTAGTAATTCATTGTAGTATTGGAACTGATAGAACTGGATTAATTTGTTTTTTAATTAATGCCTTATTAGGTGTTAGTGAAGAAGATTTATATCGTGATTATTTATTCTCTAATTTTGGTAATATTGGAGGATCTCGATCATATTCAATTATTGATACTTATATTATGAATATTAGTAGTGCAAAAGGAGATAGTCTTACTGAAAAAACTTATAATTATTTAGTAGGTATTGGTGTTAGTGAATCTGATTTAGATAAAGTAATTAATATTATGACTGAAAAAAGATAGTTTAAGGGTGGTATTTAATCGATACCACTTTTATTTTTAAAATGTATATTTCTTTAATTAAGTTTGTGGATATGTTAAAATTAAAATAGTTAAGGAGCTGATATTTATGAAGGTTATTATTGTTGGTGGAGTGGCTGGTGGTGCTACTGCGGCCGCTAGAATAAGAAGATTAGATGAGAAGGCAAGTATTACCATTTATGAAAGAAGTGGATATATTTCATACGCTAACTGTGGGCTTCCTTATTATATCGGAGATGAAATTTTAGATGAGAATGAATTAACTTTACAGACTCCTTTAAGCTTTAATAAACGCTAT
>JBGVOE010000136.1:0-25140 GCA_045126355.1 Anaeroplasmataceae bacterium
TCAGCATAAAATTCATTTTTATTAGCGTTAATATACGGATCAGGATTATTAGTGAAATCTGGTTCATAAAAGTATACATTTACATTGTTACCATATTTACTTAAATCAACTCCATAAGGGTTTCTTTCTGAATTAGTATAAATATCTATATCTTCTCCAAAAAGTGATTTTAAATAGGTTATACTACTTAATTCTTCAACTACAGGAGTATCTCCATTACCATCAGGATTTAATTCAGTTTCTCCTTCAGAAGGCACATCAGTGGGGTTTGATTCAGTTTTAACTTCTTCAGTAATACCATCTTGTTCTGTTTTATCTTCTACATTGGTTGTTTGTTCGTCATTTTCTGTTTTTAAACCATTATTCTTATCACAAGATAATAACGAAAAACTAAATAATGTTATTAAAATCAATAATAAAATTTTTTTCATTTACTTCAACTCCCTAAAACCACTATAGATTATACCATATTCCTTTTTTGAAGCAATAAAAAAGGCTAAACCTTTTAATAAGATTTAGCACTTTTTTATTAACTTAAAATAAATTATTCAGCGCTTTCCCAAGAAAGATTCCAGATAGATAATCTATCTTTATTTTTATCAACTTGAGAAGGACATTTGTTAATGATTTCGATTTGGAATTCACCAGTAACAGGTGTTTCTAATTCGAATACAAATTCATAAACAATATATTTGTCAGCTACTGTTCCTGCAGAAGTGAAAGCTAATGTTTTTGTAGCAACAACATTACCATTTGCATCTTTAATATTAACTTCAGCTTCGAATGCAGTATCAGTAAATAATTGACAGTAATTGAAAGTTAATTTCTTAATTCCACCAGTTAAAACAGGAGATAAAACTTTACCAGGAGCAGATTTCTTACCATTTAAAGTTAAAGCTCTATCTTCAGATGTACCGAATACTTTAAAGTTAGGATTAGAGTCAGATGACCCACCAGCATTTAATGCACAGTTTTCAGCAGTCCATCCAGCTGTAGATTTTCTAGCAGCATAAGAAGAACTTGAAGCACCCATTGTTTCGAAGTCAGCAGAATTTGTTGTTTCACCTGGATTAGGATTTGGTGTTGGTTCTGGATCTGGTGTTGGTGTTGGTTCTGGATCTGGTGTTGGTTCTGGAGTTACTGCACCAGCACTTTCAGTTAAATGAGCAACGTAAGAAGTTCCTGCAAAGCTCATTGCACTTACACCAAATGTTACATATGAACCATAAGTACCCATAAATACTGTATCTGAACCACAAGTAGTAGTTAAAGTGTTAAGTTCAGAGTTCCATGCCCAAACAGAAGTTGCAGTATTTGAAATAGTGAAGTTTTTATGAGTTCCACTAACTTCTGCATTGATATATTTAGTTGCACCATTTAATTCAAATTTAATATTGAATCCACCATCAACAGCTACTAATACAACTTTTACAGCAGCATTAATATCATCTGAAGCTGCACCATAGTAACCATTCATTGTACCAACGAAATATAATTCTTGATTCTTTTGAGTTTGAGTGAAACTTAAATAGTATTCTTTATCTGCTACTGGATTAACAACAATACCACCTTGGTCTGGATCTGGTGTTGGTGTTGGTTCTGGATCTGGTGTTGGTGTAGAACCAGTTTCAGCGCTAATTAAGTATGCTGAATAGTTATCAAATTGAATAGTATAAATCATACCTACAGTTAAAACTGCACCATCAGTAATGTTTAATGTTGGGAAGTCTTTTGCATTTTTATAAACATAAGCACCTTCAGCATATGTTAAACAAGATGATGAAGAACTTAAACCATAGATTACGATTTGATTTCCAGCTTCATCAGTTAAGAAACCATTTCCGTATGTGTTATCAGCAGGAGCCATACCATTTTTAGCTGTCCATGTACCTGTAACTACATAAACTAAATCTTTTTCAGTTGTTGGTTTAGTTGCAACTAATTCAGCAATTGTTGTTTTAACAGCAGCAGGTTCGTTAGAAACTTCAATTAAGTATGCTGAATAGTTATCAAATTGAATAGTGTAAACCATACCTACAGTAATGATTGCACCTTCAGTAATGTTTAATGTTGGGAAGTCTTTTGCATTTTTATAAGTATAAGCACCTTCAGAGTATGTTAAACATGATTTAGAAGAACTTAAACCATAAATAGTAATTTTGTTACCAGCTTCATCAGTTAAGAAACCATTTCCGTATGTATTTGCAGATGGTTCCATACCGTCTTTAGCACTCCATGTACCTGTAACGATATAAACTAAATCTTTTTCAGTTGAAGGTTTATTAGCAACTAATGCACCAATAGTTGTATTAACTGCATCTGGTTCAGCAGAAATTTCGAATGTGAATTCTTTAGTAACTGTAGTTGCACCTAAAGTTAATGTAGCAACTAATTTAACGTTAACTGTTTTTCCACCAGTAGCAACTGTAGCTAAACCGTCAGCATTTACAGTAACTTCAGCACTTTCACTTGCCCAAGAGATAGCTACATCTGAGTAAGCACCACCTGTAACAGGTAATTGTACTTCAACACCGTCTGCGAATTTAGTTACATCTAATGCTAAGTTGTCTTTTTCATAAGCAACTTTTTCAGTTTCAGATAATTGAGGTAATGATTTATAAACTACTGCGTTAGCATCACATGGTTGTAAATAGAAGTTTCCACTATAAATACTTACAACACCTGTAATGTCTGCAGTATAACCTCTATGTGCAGCCCATTGTGCTTTGAATGTATCTGTATCAGCAGCATTTAATGGACAAGTTGATCCAGAAATACGCATATAAGATGTTTTTCCACCTAAAGTGAAGTTATAGTAACCATTTGATTCAGCAATATCACTAATAGTAACATCTTTTAAAGTTACTAACATTGCTTGTGGAGCGCCGATAGCTTCTAATGTAGCATCAGCAGCGTTTTTGAATGCTTCTGTATAATCTACAGCTTCATAAGCAACTGGTGTAGCATTTAAAATTTCACAAACAGCATCTTTAACTTCTAAAGTACCATTGTAAATATCCATAGTACCAGAAGCTCTTACTTCTTGACCTAATTTATATTCAGTCATTGGAGTAACATCTGTATTAGCAACACCATAAATATAGAATCCACCTTCTGGTGTATGTAAGAATAAACCATCTACTGTATCACCAGCAGCTTTTGATAAAATACCAACAACGATACCTTTAACAACTACTGCATCGCCTTTTTCTTTTTCAGCATATTCAGCGTATGTTAATTCTTGGAACTTAGGAACTTTACGTTCATAAGTAAGAGTTGTTGTTTCACCATTATAAGAAATTGTTGCAGTTAAAATATAAAGAACATCTGTAGCAGTTTTTTCATTTACATCAATTGTAACTACTCCGTCTTTATCTACAACTACTTTAACATCTTCAGCATTTCCTGAAGTAACTTCTACAGTCCATTCTACAGTACATTTAGCAGCAGAAGAAACAACCATATAGTCAGATGGTGTTTCAGATGAAGCGTTAACATATAATTGTTTTATGAAACTTTGACCTGCTTTTAATTCTGGACTTAATTCTTTTTCTACATTTTCTGTTTTGTCATCATTACATGCTGTTAAACCAAAAATGCATGATAACATAAGAATCAATACTAAAATTAATTTTTTCATTTTTTTCTCCTCTTATTATTTTTATATGTAAATCATTAGTCATTAATTGTGATGTTTTTAGCAAAGAATACTTTAATTTGATATTCACCATTAAATTTTTCGATTACACCTTTAACACTAATGTTTTTACCGTTATAAGTTTTTTCTGTAATAACATTATTATCAGAATCATATAAAACATCTGTGCGAACTTTAACAGTAATTCCATTTACTTGACAAGTAAGTGTCATTGACCCGTCTGAATCGCCACCATTTTGAGTAGTATAAATACTTACTACCTTTAAATTTTTCATTTCGACATATGAATGGAAAGAAATATCAACAAAATTGAATTCTTGGTATTCAATATTTCCTTCTTCATTTTCTAATTCTACTGAAATTTTACCTGAAGTGAATTGCTCAGCAGTGATTTCTGTACAAACAACTTCGTGACCTTCACTTACAGTAATAGTATTATTAGGATTTTCTAAATCCCATACGTCTAAATCAAGACCAGAAACTTGATAAATACCATTCCATTCTTGAACAGTACCTACAAATCTTACACGGTTTCCAAGTTTAAATTGACTTAATAACATACCATTACCGTTATTTCCATAGTAAACTTGAATTCCATAATAAGCATCATCTTCACCAAAATAATCTTGAACATATAATGTTTGAGATTTTTCTGAGAAAATAACAGCTTCAAATGCTACTTTAGTACCAACATATTGTTCCATGTTAGTTCTTAATTCTTTTAAGTCTATTTCTTGTGGACCACCATAATAGAATAATGGGTCTTTTTCACCAGAGAATAGTTTTAATTTTAATTCTTTTGCTTGTTCTAATGCAGCAACACAAGTAGAACCATAACGGTTTTGAGCTGTATTAGAAGCAACTGCTAAACCATTTTGAAGAATTTCTAAGTTTAAATTGCGGTAATCTGTAGATTCTTCATTTTTATACCAAATCCAAACCATATATCTTCCGCCTGTTGAGTCTGTATTCCAGTTAGAATCATCAGATTCAACAATAATTGAAGTAGCAGTAGACAATTTTTCTTTTGTGAAGTTAGAAGCTTGTTTACCGTATTCTTCAATTTTACCTGTTGATTCAGGTGTATTAATAGCAAGGAATCTTGCTTTTAAAACAACACCATCAAAAGATTGTTCTTTAATATTAAAATGAACAGTGTCACCGTCAATGAAACTTTTTACAGTTACTTCAGCTTTGACAGTTTCGCTACCCATATTTAATTTTAATTCTGAAACATAATCTTTACTTTCGCCACCAATAGGAGTGTCTGTATTTCCAGTAGGTGGTGTTTGATTATTTCCAGTAGTAGGGTTATCAGTCACATCAGAAGGTGGAACAACTGGTGTAGTTCCACCATCTTCTGTATTACAAGCTGTTAACCCGATTGATAAAACGAACAATAATAGTGTTAATAATAATTTAATCTTTTTCATTTAAATCAATCTTCTTTTCTTTAATTCTATTTTTATTATTTATAAGCAAACTATTAATTATTATTGAGATGCTTTACATTTTGTAACTGCATCACGGAATGCTCTATTAATTAATACGTTTAATTCGCTATCATCAGCAGCTTTACCAGCTAAAATAGCTTGCATAATTAAACCTACTTCATCACGAGCTTTAGAAGAACCATTGAATGCTGGTGAAGTATAATAAGCGTCTCTCATTTCTAAACATTTAAGAGCACTTAATGCAGCAACACCATCAAAACCATCAGCAGTTTCTAAGAACATAGTTTTATATGTTGGGTTATTACCAACTGAAGAAATTACAGGAACATATCCTGAAGCCATAGAGAATGAAGCTTGGAATTGTACATCTGTAGTAATGAATTTTACAAATAACCAAGAAGCTACAACTTCTACAGGATTACTTTTCTTAAATACACAAATACTTGGTCCTTGAGAAATAACTTTAGGATTATTAGGATTCATTTGTGGAATTGCAGCAATACCTACTTCAAATGGATAAGCACCATCTACTTTGTCAGGTCTTTGGTGTTTAGCACCGGCAGAAGAACCAATTGACATATAACTCTTACTCTTATCGTTTGCTGTATTTTTGAAGATGTTAGAAGTATAATCACCAAAAATTTCTTTAGTAGTAATATATCCAGATTGATACCATCTTCTGAATTCTTTACAGAATGTTTTGTTTACATTATTGTCGAATAAGAAGTTTTCGCTTCCTGAAGCAGTAGTGTAATCTGAACCAATTTGTTCACACATAGTAATGAACCAGTTAGCTTCTGAGTCATATCCTAATGGAATGCTTGTTGGATCGATTTCTTTAATTTTCTTACAGAAATATTCTAAACTTAATTTATCATCTTCACTTTCATTGAACCAATGTGTTGGAATAGTTTCAATGCGTTGTACACCTTCAGTATCTGGATCTGCATCAACAATATTTCCTTGTTCATCTGTTAATGGGAAGTGTTCTAAGAAGAATGTTCTGTTATAATATAAAACTTCTGTTGATTTAGAGAATGGCATAGAATACATTAAACCATCACCAAATTGTCTACCTTCATCATAGTAACCAGGAATGAAGTCATCTTTTTGTGCTTGAGTTAAACCTAAAACTTCTTTTGAACCATCAGCTCTAGTAATTTCTTGAGTACTATTAATTAAGTTATCTAATGTTACAACTGAATTAGAAATGTTATATAAAGCAACATGGTCAGGGTAACAGTAAGCAATGTTAGGTTCTTTTTTTGCAGTTAATTGAGTTGCAATAGTATTTCTAACATCGTCATAACTACCTACTTGTTCATGTTCTACTTTTATATTAGGATATAATTTATTAAATCTTGCGATACCTTTATCTAATTCCACTCTTAAAGCTTCACCCATTGTATGTGAAAACTTAATTGTTACTACTTCGTTGTTATAAGCTTGTGCTGGAACATCGAAGTTTGGAGTACCAGTCACTTCAATATTTCCAGTGTTGCCACCAGTAGAAGTGTTGTTTTTTGCCATTTCAATTAATTCTTCGATTGTTAAATATTCAACTTCATCACTTACATTTCCACCACAACTTGTAAGTGAAATACCGAAAATAATTGTTAAACAAATAATTAATAATTTTTTCATTTTTTTCTCCTTTTTTATCTTTTTATATATTAATTATTATTAAATAATAATTACCAAAATTAATAAGGTTATTAACCTTTAATACCACTTTTGCTAACACCCTTCATAATATATTTTCTAAAGAAAATAAATACTAAGAATAGTGGTACAGATACAATGGCTACAGCCGCCATTTGTAATGGGTAGTTTACAGCGTCTTCACCTAAACCTTCAACTCTAAAGTCGCCACTTCGTAACCCATTTGTTACTAATTGATGAACTGCTTTATTAGAAACTAGTTTAGGCCACATGTATGAGTTCCAAGAACCCATCATTTTTAAAATTGTGATTGAAATTAATGTTGGGAATGATAATGGTATCATTACTTTCCATAAATATTTTAAATCACTTGTTCCATCTACTTTAGCAGCTAAGTAAAGTTCGTTTGGAATTTGTAAGAAATTTTGTCTTAATAGATATATATAGAATACACTTACTAAGAAAGGAATAATTAAAACTGTGAAAGAATCATCCCATCCCAACGCTACAATTGTTTGATAGTTTGTGATTGTGAATAATTCACCAGGAATCATCATTGTTCCTAATAATGCAGCGAATAAAACTTCTCTACCTTTAAATTCTAATCTAGCAAATGCAAATGCTGAAATAACTGTAACTATTAATGATAAAATAGTTGACACAACACCTACAAAGACTGTATTTAAGAATAATACACCTAAATTAGCTGTTTGGAAAGCATCCGCATAGTTTTTCCACATAACAGGATCTGGGAAAATTTGTTCAATACCTTTTTCATATTGTGCATATGTTTTTAATGAAGATACAATCATCCAGAAGAATGGGAATAATACTGTAATAGCAACTGTAAATAAGAATAGATACACAAGTGTTGTTACAATTATTTTTACTATTCTTTGTTTAGTTGTTACTTTTTTCATATCACGTTCTTCCATTGTGATAATTTTTGGTGCTACAGATTCTTCAGTGTTGTTAACATTAACTTTTTCTTTTGCCATCTTAAGCACCTCCTAGTAATGAACTTTCTTCTTACTAACGTATAAGTTAATAAGTGTTACAATAAATATGATTACAAATAGCATTAACGCTCCAGCCGCGGCTTGACCTTCTTTTTTACCGATATAATCATAAACAAGCCCTACCATAGTAGACATACTCTCGTGGTCTAATTTTGTTGGAGCACGCATGTCATCACCGAATACACCGACTACAGAAGAATATTCTTTAAATCCACCGATAAATCCAGTAATAACTACATAAGCAATCATCGGAGATAACATTGGTACTGTGATACGCCATAATGTTCTAGCACGAGAAGTACCATCGATTTTAGCAGCATCATAATATTGTTTATTAACACTTTGTAATCCACCTAATAAAATTAATATTTTAAAAGGTAATGCGTTCCAAACAATATAAATAACCATTACTATGAAGTTTGTTGTCCATGTTGAGTTATTATTAATCCAGTCAATAGGAGTAGCTCCAAATAATTGTAAAATTTGATTAAAGATACCTACCGAATAAGGTGTATTGTTAATTCCCATCATACCATCTGAGTTGATAACGTTAAACATTGCATTAAATACCATACCGATAGCAATTGAGTTTGTTACATATGGTAAGAAATAAATTGTTTGTAATAATCTATTTAATGGTTTAATTGAATTTAAACATACAGCAATTAATAAAGCTATAATTGTAGATAAAGGTACAGTTACAAGAGTTAATAATAATGTATTTTTTAAACTTGCAAGGAACCCTGGTAATCCAATTACTATCTTAAAGTTTTCAATCCCAAAATTATATTTAGTACCACTTAAAGCACCAGAGACTTTATAACCATCTAAGAAGGCAATTCTAACTGTACTAAAAATTGGCCATACTGTAAAAACTAAAAGTAAGATAAGTGCAGGAGCAAGATACAACCAGGCTTTCCATTGGTGTTTGCTTTCTACCATGATTATTTCACCTCTTCAACGTAGATTCTTTCTTCTGTTTCTTTATTGAAGATGAAAGTTTTAAATGGTTTTAATGAGAAATTAATAGTTTTTGCTGTAGTATCGATATTACTTTCAGCACTAATAATTGAACGAATTTGTGGTTTTTGACTTGCTTCATGAGTTGAAACTACACTTACATCACGTCCCATAACTTCGATGTTACTTAAATTTAAAGCAAGAGGTCCGTTTTCATCTAATACAAATCCTTCAGGTCTTACACCAACATATACTTCTTGATTACTAATATTAGGTGCATCCATAACAGCAGCATCACCAATATATAATTTTTCATTTTCTACTCTACCATTGAAAATATTAATAGGTGGAGTTCCTAAGAAGTTAGCAACGAATAAGTTAACAGGATTGTCATAAACTTTTTGAGGTTCATCGATTTGTTGAACAACACCAAGTTTCATAACTACGATTAAATCTGAGATACTCATAGCTTCCTCTTGGTCATGAGTTACGAAAATTGTAGTAATTCCTGTTTCTTTTTGAATACGTTTAATTTCTTCGCGAGTTTGTAAACGTAGACGAGCATCTAAGTTTGATAATGGTTCGTCTAATAATAAAATTCTTGGGAATTTAACAAGTGCGCGTGCAATCGCAACACGTTGTTGTTGACCACCAGATAATTCGCTTGGTTTTCTTTCCATTAATTCATCAATTTGAACTAATTTTGCAGTTTCATAAGCTCTTTCAATCATAGCTTGTTTGCTCATTTTATCTGGACCTTTTAAATTTTGTAATGGGAACAAAATATTTTGTTTAACTGTCATATGTGGATATAACGCATAGTTTTGGAATACTAATCCTACACCTCTGTTTTCAGGTGTTAATTCAGTTACATCTTCAGTGTCAAAATAGATTTTTCCGTATGATGGTTTTTGTAAACCACTAATCATATATAGAGTTGTTGATTTACCACATCCAGATGGTCCTAACAACCCGATTAATTTCCCGTCTGGTAATTCGTATGTAAAATTATTTACAGCAATAACTTCTTTACCGCTTTTTTTATCTCTACTTGGGAAAATTTTAGTTAAATTTTCTAAAGTTACCTTCATTTTTTTCTCTTCCTTTCATAAACTTTTTCTTATTCTTCAATGCCTAAAAGCACGTTAGAAACAATGTTTGTAGCAATACCTGCCATACCTAACCAAGTTAAAATTATAGATATTGTTTTAATGGTTGCAATTTCTTGTACATACTCTATTTCTGTAGGATCAGTGAAGAATGTTGTTATTAAATAATTAGCTTCAAAAGAACCAACAAATAAAATAAATACTACCGCTAAAACAATAGCTAATGTTTTTAAAGAATAAACTAACCATAGCTTATCTTTTCTTATTTCTGAAACACCACATAAAGTAGCACTTCCAAATGTTAATAAGATAGCAATCATCAAACATAATGATTTACTCTTACTAACTGCTAAGAATTGATCAGCTTTATTTTCGTTTAATTCTTGCATTATCCAATGGTCATAATCTAATGCTAAATCTACACCAAGGATAAAGTAAATACCGACGAAAGCCATAACAAAAATTATTGCAATAAATGATACATTTCTAATTATTTCTAGCACTTTTTTTGTTTGACCTGTACGGCAAATTTCAAAAAATCTTTTAAATACCATAATTCCTCCCATATAAATTTAAAGTTTTTTTATTAATTAAAAAGTTCTTTTAGATTTTGCATTTTTATCTGCAACCTCTTGTTTATACTTTATTAATTCCTCTTCATTATTGAAAATCATTTGACTTTCTTTATCTACTACAACTGTATAAGCCATCGCATCGTGTATCATTAAATTTTTCTTTGAAACAATAAGTAATATCAGTTGAGAAATCATAATTATTGCTGTTAAACCAAACAATAACACTGTAAATCCATTAACAACTCTAAATAAAAACAACATTACAAAACAGTATACTAAAATCATTGTTTCTACTGTGTATTTACCTAAAAGTGTTCTTATTAGAAGCGGAATTGGTTTAACTTTAACACCATTTTCCATCATTAAACATATTCCAAACACTTTTTTACCAATGGTTTGTCCGTTTTTTAAGAATAACGGAATCACAAACTCAACTAGTAAATAAGCCAACATTATTCCAAATGTTACTACCAACAAAGTAAAAGTAAATATTTTTTCAAATATCAAATTCAATTTTTCATCATTTACCATATACTTTTCAGCATCTTCCAAATCTTTGAGTCTATTTTCCTCTTTTAACCTGTTATAAAACTCATCATATTCTTCTTGAGTCATTTTCGAAATAGAATTGTAGTCGATATTATATTCTAATTTAACTTCCTCAACTAAAACTTCATATCGCGCATCATACTCTTCTAATATTCCGTCATAGTTAAAGATAGCAGATAATAAAAAGAAGAACCCAGTTGCGATTACTATGACAGTAAGAAAATCTAAAAGTCCTGCAGAAATTCTTTTTAACATACTTGCTTTTTGTAAATCATAAATCATACTTTGTTCCTCTTTCGTATTTTTAACTATTATATTCTTTTATTTTTTTACCGATAATATATATAAATATTATATGTCCAATAAAATTATATTATATCCCATTCTATAACACAAGTTATTTTTGCACCTAAAGTCTAGTAAAAAGAAAAAAAACAATTACGAAAACGTTTTACTTTTTGTTTTCCAATTGTTTTTTAGCAATTAATATTAGAATTCACAATTTTTTGGCGTTCTTGGGAATGGAATAGCGTCTCTAATGTTATCAACACCAGTTAAATAAATAACTAATCTTTCAAATCCCATACCAAACCCTGAATGAACACATCCACCGTATTTTCTTAAGTTGATATACCATTCAATACCAGATGCATCTACATTTAATTCTTCCATACGAGCTAATAATTTTTCATAACTTTCTTCACGTTGAGATCCACCCATTAACTCACCTGCTTGAGGAACAACTAGGTCAACAGCAGCAACAGTAGCGTTATCTGGGTTTAATTTCATGTAGTAAGCTTTAATATCTTTAGGCCAGTTTGTAATAAATACAGGACCGTTGAAATATTCAGTAATATATTTTTCATGTTCTTTAGCAATATCATCTAAATAAGTTGGTTCAAATTCCCATTTATTAGGAGCAGCTTTTAAGATATCAACAACATCCTTATGAGAAATTCTTGTGAAATTAGAACTAACAAGTTTAGTTAATTTATCTAATAAACCTTTTTCAACAAAACTATCGCAGAATTTAATTTCATTTGGACAATGTTCTAAAACGTAAGATACAACGAATTTTAACATTTCTTCCTCAATATCCATTAATCCTTCTAAATCACAGAAAGCAATTTCTGGTTCAATCATCCAGAATTCGTTTGCGTGAATCTTTGTATTTGAATTTTCTGTTCTAAATGTAGGACCAAAAGTGTAAATTTTCTTATATGCCATTGCAAATGTTTCACCATGTAATTGACCAGAACCAGTAATAAATGATTTTTTACCAAATAAATCTTTAGACCAATCAACACTACCATCTTCATTTAAAGGAACATTATCAAAGTTTAATGTTGAAATTTTAAACATTTGATCACTACCTTCACAGTCAGCACAAGTAATAAGTGGAGTGTGAACATATAAATAGTTTCTTTCTTGGAAATAAGTGTGAATAGCATAAGCAGCTACACTACGAATTCTAAAAATAGCTTGGAATAAATTAGTTCTAGGACGTAAGTGAGCAACTTCACGTAAAAATTCGCGTGTATGGCGTTTTGGTTGAATAGGGAAGTCTTCTGGACAATCACCTAACAATGTCACCTTCTTAGCTTTTAATTCAAATTCTTGACCTTTACCTTCACTTGGTGCAACTAAAGCAATAACTTCAATAGCAGAACCAATTCTAAATTTAGTAATTTCTTCAAAGTTTTCCACAATATGATCTTCATATACTACTTGAACAGATTTGAAATTTGTTCCATCATGAAAATCGATAAAACCAAAGTGAGCTTGCTTACGGTGATTTCTAATCCAACCTTCAACCTTAACTTCAGTTCCCATTAATTCATTTACTTTTAAATACAATTCTTTAACATCCATTTTCATTTTCCTCCTAAAAAAATAAAAAGCATCCTTGATTAAAAGGACGCTTGAAATAACGTGGTACCACCTTTATTCTAGTAAAATAACTAGCACTTAAATCTTTAACGCAGACATACGGGTAGTTCTACTTAAATTTCTTCTACCTCTCAAAGTGTTCTTCGAATAAGACCTTTCATAGTTCGCACCATCCACTATGTCTCTTAAAAAGATTTATTATTCTACTTTTCTTTTCATCGATTTATCTTTATTATATTATTCTCTAATTTATTTTGCAATATAAATATTTTTTTACATTTTTTCTAATTTGTTAATAAAATGTTATTTTTGGCTTAAATAAGCCTTATTTTCACTTTTATATTTTTAGATAATTAAATGTTTTTAAATTAATTTTCATTATTTTAAACACTAATTATTATACCTTAAAATAGAAGAAGAATTCGTTGTTTTTTATATAAAAAGAAGGAGTTATGACTAACACAACTCCTTAAGTTTATTATTCAGTTACTTGGTCATTTGTTTCTATTGTTTCTGGTGTTTCTACTTGAGCTTCTTCAACAGCATCGTCTTCCTCAGTTGGAACGATTGCGATTGTTGATAATGTGTGGTTGTTTGCTAGACGCATTACAATTACACCTTGAGTTGCTCTACCAGTAGTTGAAATATCTTTAATACGACATCTAATTACCATACCTTTATCAGTAGTAGCAATTAAATCTTCATCATCATGAACAATCTTGATTGCTGCAAGTTTACCATTCTTTTCAGTTACGTTAAGTGTTTTTACACCTTGACCACCACGGCCTTGTGTACGGTATTCACTAGCTTTACTACGTTTACCATAACCTTTTTCACTTAATACTAAGATGTCATCATCATCAGACTCAACGATACCTACACCGACAACTTCTTCACCGTCTGCTAACTTAATACCACGAACACCAATTGCACCACGACTGATATCACGCATATCTGTTTCACTGAAACGGATTGCTTTACCATTAGAAGCACCTAAGATAATATCTTTTTGTCCATTTGTAGTTAACACATTTAATAATTCATCACTTTCATTTAAGTTGATTGCAATGATACCTGTTTGACGAATATTTTTGAATAATCCAACATGAGTACGTTTAACGATACCTTGTTTTGTTACAAATAATAAATATTTATCTTCAGCATCAAAGTTATCAATTGGACAAATAGAAGTAACTTTTTCATCTTCTAATAATGGAATAATGTTAATGATTGGAATACCTTTTGAAGTTCTACTTCCTTCCATTACATTATAAGCTTTTACTTTATATACTCTACCTTTATTAGTAAAGAATAATAAGTAGTCATGAGTTAATGATGGAACAATATGTTCTACTTGATCATCTTCATGAGTCTTCATACCAGTTAAACCTTTACCACCACGGTTTTGAGCATGATATTCACTAATCTTCATGCGTTTAATATAACCATTAGTTGTTAAAGAGATTAAAACATTTTCTCTTGGAATTAAATCTTCATCATCGATACTGATAGCAGTAGAAGTAGATATTTCACTTACACGTTTATCGTTATATTTATCTTTGATTTCACTTAATTCTTCTCTAATAATATTCATTTTTAAAGAATCATCAGCTAAGATTGCTTTATATTCTGCAATATCTTTTAAGCATTGAGCTTCCTCAGCTTTAATCTTTTCAATTTCTAAACCTGTTAATCTTTGTAAACGAGTATTTAGAATTTCTCTAGCTTGAAGTTCACTTAATGCATATTTACTAATTAATGCTTCTAAAGCTGTTTGACCATCTTTAGCTTGTTTAATTAATTCGATAACATTATCAATATCTTCTAAAGCAATAACTAAACCTTTTAAGATATGTTCTCTTGCTTCAGTTTTAGCTAAATCGAATTTTGTTCTACGAGTAATTACATCTAATTGATGTTTTAAATATTCAACTAAAATATCTTTTAAATTAACTGTCTTAGGTTGACCATCAACTAAGGCAATCATATTAAATCCAAATGTTGTTTGTAATTGTGTATATTTATAAAGATTATTTAACATTACATTTGCGTTAACATCTTTTCTTAATTCAATTACAATTTTCATTCCTTTAATACTTGATTCATCACGTAAGTCTGTAATACCATCTACAATTTTATCTTTTACTAACTCAGCAATTCTTTCAATTAATCTTGTTTTATTAACTTGATATGGAATTTCTGTTACAACAATTTCGCTCTTACCATTTGCTAATTCATTGATAACAGCCTTACTTCTAATAACGATAGAACCAAGACCTGTGTTATAAGCATCACGTAATCCTTGACGACCTAAAATTAGCCCACCTGTCGGAAAATCTGGCCCTTTGATATATTGCATTAATTCATCAATTGTAACATCAGGATTATCGATTAAAGCAAATATACCATCACATACTTCGCCTAAATTATGAGGTGGAATATTTGTAGCCATACCTACCGCAATACCTGTTGAACCATTGATTAATAAGTTAGGAATTCTTGCTGGTAAGATAACTGGTTCTTTTTCTTCACCGTCGTAGTTATCAACAAAATCAACTGTGTCTTTGTCGATATCACGAACCATTTCCATACTGATTTTACTCATACGAGCTTCTGTATAACGTTGAGCCGCAGCACCATCACCATCGATGTTACCGAAGTTACCATGACCGTCTACTAATACATAACGGTATGAGAATGGTTGAGCCATACGTACCATTGCATCATAAATACTTGAGTCACCATGTGGATGGTATTTCCCCATAACTTCACCGGTGATACGAGCACTTTTCTTAAATGGTGTATTAGCATAAATATGTAATGAATTCATACCATATAAGATACGACGTTGTACTGGTTTTAAACCGTCTCTAATATCTGGTAATGCACGAGCTACAATAACACTCATTGAATAATCAAGGAATGATGTACGCATTTTAGAAGAGATATCAACTTCTTCAATTTGGTCGTATTTTTCTTTTTCAACTGTTAACGCAGCTAAAAATTCTGTATCTTTATTTGTATGTTTTTTCGCCATGTTGATAACCTCCTTAAATATCTAAATTGTTAACGTAAACTGCATTTTCTTCAATGAATTTACGTCTTGGTAAAACTTCTTCACCCATTAACATAGAAAATACTTGGTCAGCTTCCATTGCATCGTTAACTGTTACACGGATTAAGATACGGTTAGTTGGATCCATTGTAGTTTCCCATAATTGTTCAGCATCCATTTCCCCTAACCCTTTATAACGTTGGATACTTGGTTTACCAGAGTTTTCAGTTTTGATTCTTTCAAGTTCTGCATCACTATAAGCATAGAATACTTTTCTACCATATTCAACTTTATATAGTGGTGGACATGCTACATAAATATAACCTGCTTCAACAAGTGGTCTCATATGTCTAAAGAAGAATGTTAATAAAAGTGTTGTGATATGTTCACCATCGACGTCGGCATCGGCCATGATCACAATTTTGTGATAACGTGTTTTTGTTATATCAAATTCATCACCAATACCAGCACCAATTGCTTGAATTAATGTTAAAATTTCACGGTTATTATACATCTTATCTAGACGACATTTTTCAACGTTTAACACCTTACCACGTAATGGTAAAATAGCTTGATATTCGCTATTTCTACCGCTTTTTGCGCTACCACCCGCAGAATCCCCTTCGACTATGTAAAGTTCTGATTTTTCAGGTTCTTTACAACGACAGTCAGCAAGTTTAGAAGCAAATCCTAACCCACCTAAAGGACTCTTTCTAACAGTTTCTCTAGCCTTCTTAGCAGCAATTCTTGCACGTTGAGCTAGTAAGCATTTTTCAATAATAATCTTAGCGTCAGATGGATGTTCTGCGAAGAATCTTTCCATTGCATCACCTAAGATTTGTGAAACAATTTTACGTACTTCAGTATTACCTAATTTAGTCTTTGTTTGACCTTCAAATTGAGGGTCTGGATGTTTAACAGATACAATTGCAGTTAAACCTTCTTTTGTATCTTCGTATTCTAATTTTTCTTCTTTTTCTTTTTTGAAGATATTATTATTCATGCCGTATTTATTAATTTCACGGTTTAAAGCATAACGGAATCCTTCCTCATGAGTTCCACCTTCATGAGTATTGATATTGTTAGTAAATGAATAAACGTTACTTGCAACACCATCATTATATTGTAGTGCTACTTCAACAGTAATATTATCAATCATACCTTCAGCATAAATAATATCTTTATGAACGATTGTTTTATTATGGTTTAAGAAAGTTACGTATTCTCTAATACCACCTTCATAGAAATAACTAAATGAAACAGGTTCAGTACCACGAGTGTCAGTAATAGTAATTCTTAACCCTTTATTTAAAAAGGCTAATTGTTGAATTCTGTTACGTAAGATTTCAAATTCATAAACGGTAGTTTCTTTGAAAATTTCCGCATCAGCCTTAAAAATAACTTTTGATCCATTATGATCACTAGTTCCGATTTCTTTTAAGATTTCTCCAACTTTACCACGTGTAAATGTTTGTTCATATAATTTACCATCACGTGAAACTTGAACTGTTAACCATTCACTTAATGCGTTAACTACAGAAGCACCTACACCGTGTAAACCACCTGATACTTTATAGTTAGAACCATCAAACTTACCACCCGCATGTAAAACAGTAAAGATTGTTTCAACAGCTGGTCTACCTGTTTTAGGATGGATACCAATTGGCATACCACGACCATTGTCTGTAACGGCGATAATATCATCTGGTAATATTTCTACCTCAATATGCGTACAAAAGCCCGCTAAAGCCTCGTCAATTGAGTTATCGACGATTTCCCATACTAAATGATGTAATCCTCTAGGTCCTGTTGAACCAATGTACATACCAGGGCGTTTTCTAACGGCTTCTAACCCTTCTAATATTTGTATACTCTCCGCGTTATAATTATTTTGTTCCATAATTTGTAACACTCCTTTATAAATTGATTATTTGATACTTTTTTAAGATTTCTTTATTTAAACTTGAAGTATCAACAGTTGAAATAAACGTTTGAACATTTGTAAAATTATCAAGTAAATTAAGTAAACTATTTTGTCTAGTTATATCTAATTCACTTAAAACATCATCTAACAATAAAATCGGATATTTCTTCTTATATTTGTAAATGATTTTACATAATGATAATTTAGTTGATAAAATCACATTTCTGATTTGACCTTGTGAGGCAAACTTAGATGCGCTTTTATCATTTATTAAAAAGACTAATTCATCTCTTTGAATACCATAATTTGTTTGATGAGATAATATATCATTCATTTTCTTACTTTCAAAGACCTCTTCAATCTTTTCTAGGCTAACTGATGGTTGATATACAATTTCAATTTTCTCATCACTACTAATTTTTGAATGAACATTATTAATAACTTGATTCAATTCATTAACAAACTTCATTCTATCTACAATAATCTTTTTCCCAACTTCAATTAATTGAACTGTAATAATATCTAATAATTTAGTATCACTAGTTACTTCTAATTCCTTTAACAAACTATTTCTTTCTTGAAGTAACTTGTTATATAAATTTAGATTTTTTAAATACGTTTGTGATATTTGTGATATTTCTTGATTTAAAAATCCTCTTCTTAAAGTTGGAGAAGAAGTAATTATTTCTAAATCACTAGGTGAAAAAAAGATTGTAGGAAATTCACCGATATAATCACTTATTTTAGTTTTCTCGACATTATTAATTGAAACCATCTTACCTTGGTTACTTAAAACAATTCGATAATTTTTCTTTTCATAAACTGTTTTAATATCGGCATACATTTCATTTTCTTTGATAATTTCTTTTAAGTTATTAGTCCTATGACTCTTTGTAATAGAAACTAAAGAAATCGATTCTAAAACAGTTGTCTTACCGCTTGCGTTTTTTCCTTGTAAGATTACTTTATTAGAATTAATATTTAAACTTAAATTATCAAACCTACGAACATTTTTTAAAGTTATTTGGCTAATCATACAATTTGATAAGCATCGTAACCTTTGATTACGATAATTGTATCTGGATATAATTTACGACCTCTACGATCTTCTTTAACACCATCTACTTTTATATCTAATTCTTTAACTAAAATTTTAGCCTCTCCACCGCTAGAAGCGATATCAACTATCTTTAATAATTGACCTAAAGTTATAAATTCTGTTGTAATTTTTACTTTTTTCACGATTATCACCTTATTAATTATAACATAATTAATAGAAAAATAAAAGAAAATATTTCGTTTTTTTAAGCTTTTTCAACTAAATATATATAAGTGATTGCATTATATAAAAAAAACGCCTAAAGACAATTTTAAGCGTTTAAATAGGTTATATTTGATAAAAATTACCAATCTACTCTTACAGGTAAAATTAAAGCTGTTAAGTTATAATCTAAGTCACCTTTACAAATGAATGGTCTAACTTCACCAGTAAAACATAATAATACTTCAGGAGATGTAAATGATTTTAGGGCATCTGTGATGTATTTAGCTGAGAAAGCAATTTTAAGTGCTGGTCCTTCTACTGGATCAGTAGGAATAATTTCTTCTACTGCATTACCTATTTCAGTTGAAGAAGAAGAGATTTCTACTACATGGTCTTCTCTAATATTAAATTTAACAACGTTGTATTGATTTTCTTTATCTTTTGTACTTAATAAACTTACACGATCAATAGCCGCTAATAATTCATCTTTATTAAAACGAACTTTAACAGGGAATTGTTCTGGAATTAATCTTGAAGTATCAGGATATGATCCATCAAGTAATCTACTTTGGAATAAGATATTTTTAAATTTGAATACAATTTTGATTTTATTGAAGTAAATTTCTACATCATCATTATAAGCTTCTAATGCTTTACTTAATTCATCTAATGATTTATATGGAACTACAATATTAAAATCATTGAAATCTAAATTATCTAATTCAGTAATTTTTTGACTTAATCTAAATGAGTCAGTAGCAATAGCTAATAATTTGTTATTTGTATATTTTAATGAAACACCAGTTAAAATAGGACGTTTTTCATTAGCTGATGTAGCATAAGCTGTTTCGCGGATAATTGTACGTAAATTTTTAGAACTTAAAACTAAAGGTTTATCTAAACAAACGAAATCAATATTAGGATAATCAAATACACTTAATAAATTTAATTTAAATTCACTGCGGTCAGCTTTGATTACGATAATCTTATCTTCAATTAAACTAATATCAATTTTACGGCCATTGATTTTACGAATAATTTGAATGAAATAATTTCCAGGTACAACGATTTTACCAGGTGTTTTGATTTCTAAGCTTGGATCAGAGATAACTACTTGAACACTTACATCTGTATTACTACTTGTTAAATATAAATCTTCATTAGTTAATTCCATTTTTATTCCGTTTAAAACAGGCATTGCAGTTTTAACAGGTAACCCTCTTTGAATAAGGTTTAAGTTTTCTAAAAGTACGTTACGATCGATTGAAAAATTCATAAAAATAATCCTCCTAGTATATTATAGTTAATTATTATAATTATTATTATGAGTGTGGAAATGTGGAAAACTCATATTTTCCTTTTACCTACCATAAAATATTATACCACAACTAATGTGAAAAATCCAGTAAAATCCACATATTTTATTAAAAATATTAAATATTATTTAATAAAGGGGTAAAAATAGGTAATAAAAAAAACTCCGAAGAGTTTAATTTATTTTTTTATTAATAGTGTCGATTGCTAATTTTAAATCCCCATTAGTTATCATTTCACTCTCGATTTTTTCCACACTTGAGATAACTGTACTATGATCTCTGTTACCAAATAACATACCAATCTTTTTATAAGCTAGTCCATATTTAGTTTTTAAAATATACATAGCTATTTGTCTTGCTAAAACAATCTTACCTTGACGTTTAGTTCCAGTTATATCATTCATACTAATACCATAAAAATCAGCAACAATACCAATGATTTCAGAATAATAATCAGTTGTTTCGTGTTTAATAGTATTAATAGTAGAAATTAAAGCTGCTAAAGCTTCTTTTGTGTTTTCTAAGTTAATTTCTAATTCACAAGTTAAACAGTAATTGATTAAACGGTTAATTGCACCTTCAAGTTCACGAATATTATTAGTAAAATTATCAGCGATAAATTCACAAACATCCGCAGGGATATGTTCATAACCATTTTCAAGTAATTTTTTCTTAACAATATCGATTCTATGTTCATGTGATGGTACTTGAACATCTACTGTTAGACCAACTTGGAAACGAGAAGTTAATCTTTCCATAATATTTAATTCTTTTGCAGGTCTATCACTAGTTATAACAATTTGTTTATTATCAGAATATAAAATATCAAAAATCTTAAAGAATTCTAATTGTGATTTTTTTCCTAACTCTAAAGTTTGGATATCGTCAATTAATAACACGTCTAAATTACGATATTTTTCATTAAAGAAATCATTAGAAAGATTTCCAGCACACATTTTACCGTAATCTTCTAAAAATTCACTAGCTTTTACATATAAAACACGTTTATTTACATCATTGTCTAAAATATAATTCCCAATAGCTTCCATTAAGTGTGTTTTTCCTAATCCTACGCTACCAAAAATATAGAATGGATTTGCAACTATACCAGGTTGATCAGCTACTTTCATCGCCATTCTAAAAGCGAACATATTAGATTGACCAACAACAAAGTTGTTAAAATTATAATTTGCGTTTAAATTTTTTCGATATTTATTTTTTAGATTTTCAGGTTTAGTAATTTGTTCTGGTTCTTTAATTTCATCTTTAGTGATAAACTTAACTCTTACAACTTCATCTTTAATTAAATCAGCAATAATTTCATTAATTTTATGAATATATAATTTGTTTAATCTTGTTTTGATATAATCATTTGGTGCTAAAACAACAATATACCCATTTTTGAATTCATGAGCAGTACAAGGACTAAAAACTTCATTAAAGGTATCATTATCAAATTCATATTCTAATTTATCTAAAATTTGATTCCAAAATTCAGAATAATTTTGCATTCGATTTGCCACCTTTCTCATTAATTTCGTAATGATTTTAACATATAAAATAAGAATTTCAATAATTATTTTTCCACAAAAAATGTGGATAACTTTAGTTTTCAACATAGTAGAAAAGGTAAAAATGTGGAAAACTCTTAGAAAAAAAGGGCTAAATGGTGCATTTATACCAGTTTTTACACATTTTCCACAATTAGTAAAATAACATAAAACTTTTCCACATGTGGTAAAAATATTTTAAAAAAAATTATTTATAAATATATGATAAAATATAATATAATAAGAAAAAGGTGATGAAGATAATGGATAAATTAAAAAGACCACTTTTAGCATTAGGATTATCAATAACAACATTAGAAGTCGGATTTTATATTATTTCTCAATTAATAACTAAAAATGATGAAATAATTTCAAAAATAGTATTTGGAATATGTTTAGTAATATTACTGTTTAATGTAAATAGTTTTTATACAGTAAATTTAAGTGCAAAAGAATTTAAAAAGAAAATATATCTACCTTGGATTTCTTTTTCTTTAACATTTATATATTCTATTTATTATTTAGCTGTAATTATAATGAATACTCATGATGGAATTCATCCTATGGATACATTAATGATTGCTAATTTATTTATTATTTTAGTAGGATTAATATTATATATTCCAGGTATTTTAAAGAGAGTATCTGATAATAAAATTACATACGAAGAACACCAAAAACAACAAAAATCGAAAGAATAAGAAAAAAATATAGAAAAATAGTTAAAAAATAAGCGAAAAAATAGAAAAAACAAGTTGACATTATATTTTAATTTTAATATAATTTAATAGCATGGTTTCGCAAGAAAGGTGGTTAAACCCAAATGAAAAGAACATATCAACCTAACAAACGTAAAAGACAAGTAACTAACGGATTTAGAGCTAGAATGGCTACAGTGGGTGGACGTTTAGTAATCAAACGTCGTCGTGCTAAAGGTAGAGCAAGATTAACAGCTTAATTAAATAATTTGATTATACTAGGACTACTCGATTCAAATTAACTATTTTTTATGTCGGGTAGTTTTTTTATTTTGTAAATTAAGGAATTTATGAAAAAACAATATCGTATCAAAAAAAGTGAAGATATCGAACAAGTATTAAAAAAGAAAAACTCTGTAGGAAATAAAAACTATATTATTTATATTATGAAAAATAGCGAAGCCAAAAATTTCCGATTAGCAATGAGTGTTTCAAAAAAATTAGGAAATGCAGTTGTTAGAAATCATCAAAAAAGATTGATTAGACAAGTATTTACTAAATATAAATCAGAAATACAAGCTTTTGATATATTTGTAATAGCTAGACATAATTCTATTAACTTAACTTATAGTGAAGTTGAAAGTAATATAGCTTATTTAATTAAAAAAATCGGTATCTTAAATAAGGAGAACAAATGAAAAAATATTTAACTAAAGAAAGAGTTATGCTTATCATAGGTCTTTGTATTTTGGTTTTAGGATTAACAAGCTGTTCTGGTGGAGAAGATGCATATACAACTCCATTAAATAAATTCACAGATGAAAAAGATATTTTCGGATGGATTTTGATTTGGCCAATTGGATGGGTGATGCATTTAATCGGTAGTATTTTCCCATCTGCTCAATTTGCCTGGGGATTATTATTCACAACAATTATTGTTCGTACAATCGCATGGCCTATTTATGCTAAAACAAACGATATGTCATTAAAAATGACTGTTGCTCAACCAGAAATGACTAGAATTCAAGCAAAATACGCAAATCGTAAAGATCCACAATCTCAACAAAGAATGCAACAAGAAATGATGGCTGTATATAAAAAATATGGTATTAATTTCTTAGGATGCTTTGCACCATTTATCCAAATGCCAATCTTCATGGCTATGTATTCAGTGGTAAGAAGAATTGCAGTTGCAGGTGGAGCGTTATCATTAACAGATACATCATTCTTTGGAATTGAAAATTGCTTAAACTTAGGTATTATGGGTACTGAAGGACAAGTTGCTGCACCTGGTAGTGCTAGTTTTATCGTTGGTATTGTATTAGCTATATTAGTAGGTGGTACTATGTTACTATTAAACCACTTTGCTCAAAAGAAACCAAGTTATGCTAAAAATACACATACACACAACAGTAATCAACAAGCAGACCAAATGCAAAGCACAATGAAATTTATGAATTTCTTCATGGTATTCATGATGGTATTTGCCGCATTAAGTAATAACGGATTAGCTTTATATTGGGTATTCGGTAATATTTATTCAATCATTCAAGGTTTCATCAACCGTCACTTAAATGAAAAGAAATATTATAAAATGAAAAAAGAAAATACAATTGACAATTTAATTTAATATAGGTGTACAATTATGCAAAGAAAACAAGAATTTATATGTAAAACATTAGATGAAGGTATGGAATTAGCAGTTTCTTATTTTCATTTATCAGAAGAAAAAATATTTCTAAACATCTTAGAAGAAGATGAAGACGGTTTTAAAGTTGAAGCTTTAGTTGATATCAATTTAGCTTTAGAAGGTAAAAAATATATTGAATCAATCCTACAAGCAATGGGGATTACTTATCAATTAGAAGTTAGATCATTAAATAATGAAACAGAAATTTATTACAATATTCATACAGATGAAAATCCTTTATTAATCGGTGTTAAAGGTAAAACATTAGATGCATTACAAGTATTAGTACGTAACTTATTACAAACATATTCAAAAGAATTAGTTGTAGTAAATGTAGATGTAGGAAGCTATAGAGAAAACCGTAAACATCAATTAGAAGTTTTAGCTACTAAGATTGCTAAAGAAGTTGCTAAAACAAAAGTTCCTGTAAAATTAAAACCTATGAGCAGTTATGAACGTCGTATTATCCACAATAAATTAAGTGAGTGGAGAGATGTATTCACTGAATCTGAAGGTGAAGGATCAGACCGTTGTTTAGTAATTAAACCAAAAAGAAAATAAGTATAATTTAAAGAGATTTCACTGTGGAAATCTCTTTTATTTTGCAGTAAACTAAAAATAGAAAAGGGTAGTGTCAAATAATTTATGAAAAATTGAAATTTGATACTATTAAAAAATCATCCAAATAATAATGGATGAAAAGTTAATGATCTTTGACAAAAAAGATTAACCTAAAAAAACCTCATCGAGGCTTAATTAGGTTAGGA
>JBGVOE010000137.1:0-7599 GCA_045126355.1 Anaeroplasmataceae bacterium
TGTTTTTAGCCGCACTATTTCATGATATTGCAAAACCAACTTGTACAAGTTTGGTTGATGGAGAAATTAGATCATTTAAACATCCAAAAAAAGGAGCTTTAATAACAAGAAAATATTTGTGGAAAGATTTAGGTTTATCAGGAGTTAAAGAATATCAAGAAATTAGAGAAGCAATCGCTCTTTTAGTAAAATATCATCCTGAGCCAACTTATTTAGATTATGAAGATGATAAAGGTAAATTATTAATCAAATTATCAACAAACACTAAATTAACAAAATATTTTACTAATCAATCATTATATCTATTAGCTAAAGCCGATATTTTAGGTAGAATATCTGATACAAACGAAGAAAAATTATTAAATGTGACCGAATTTAAAGAAATCGCAATTAACCTCAATTGTTATACAACATGTTTTAATTTTAGTGATGATTATACTAAATATAAGTATTTAACAACAGAAAATATGTGGCATAATCAATCCATCTTTGGCCCTACTTGGGGTGAAGTAATACTTCTTTGTGGACTACCTGGAACTGGAAAGGATACATTTATAAAAAAATATTATTCAAATTATAAAGTTATAAGTTTAGATAATATTAGAAGAGAACATAAAATTAAACCAACTGAAAATCAAGGTGAAGTTTATGTTATAGCTAAAGAAATGGCTAAAGAATATTTAAGAAATCAAATACCATTTATCTTTAACGCAACGAATTTTACGAAATTAACACGCCAAAACCAAATCGATTTATTTCATCAATATAGCGCCAAAGTAAAAGTGATATTTTTAGAAACTTCATGGGAAGAAAATATCAAACGTGATAAAAATAGACGCTATGAAGTAAGTGAAAAAATCATTGATGAGATGTTAATTAAATTAGAAATAGCTGAGAATTTTGAAGCAGAAACAGTAGAGTGGATTTGTATATAGTTGGGAATATAATTTCTCGACTTTTTCTTTATTTTTTCTCAAATTAATAATATAATCGAATACGAGGTAATAATTATGTCAAAATCAAATAATAATCCAATAGGTTTAATAACTGGTTCAACTCTTAAAATAATAGGATGTATATTAATGATAGTTGACCATGTTGGTTGTATATTATTTCCACGTATCATGCTCTTTAGAATTATCGGTCGATTAGCAATGCCGATTTTCGCATTCTTAATTGCTGAAGGGTGTTACTATACAAAGAATAAATTAAAGCATTTTTTATTAATTTTTATTAGTGGTATTATCTTCTTAATTGGCGTATGGATATTTAGTGATATGTGGTATTTTAATATCTTCATTCAATTTTCAATATCAGTACTTTACATCTATTTAATTCAATATCTTCAAAAGTTTATCTATAGTAAAGATAATAAAATTTTTAAAACTATAATATCAATAATTATCTTTTCAATAAGTTTAATAATTGGATATTATTTATTTAAATTTATACCATTTGAATATGGATTTTTTACTACGCTTCTTCCTGTTTTTGTAAGTATGTTATACATTAAAAAATATAGTGATAGTAAGATTATAAAATACATAGATAATCATTTTACTAAAGTCTTTATAACATTCATTTTTTTAATATTAATTTATATTGAATTTAAAATTAGTATCCAAATATACTCACTATTATCAATTCCAATTTTATTATTATATAATGGTGAGGAAGGGTGTAAAAGGATGAAATATTTCTTCTATTTATTCTATCCAGCTCACATTATAATTATCTTTTTAATAAAGATGTTACTAATAAAATAAAAAAGCTCAGTTGAGCTTTTTTTTATATTACTTCAATTGTAAACTTATGTGTATTAAAACTATTATTTTCTACTTCTAAAACACCCATTTTTTCAACTGCAGTTTTCATTGCAGCATAAATTCCATCATAATGATATTGTGGATCACTATTCAATTTAGGAAACCATACTACTTCCTCAGAATAAATACTCTCACCATTTACAACAGCACTTACCTTTCTATCAGACCCACCAGCATCAAAACCAATACGTCTACCATCTAAGTGACCTCCAACTTTAAATGATGATTTTACTTCAGCTGGAATAGTTTCATAAGTAGCTTCAATTACTTCTACTTCATGTTCATATACACGTTCCATAAAATGATAATCAAAGTCTCTTAATCCACCATCTTTATAATAAGATGAGATTGCTTCATAAACTTCATGACTACCAGCGATATAAATACGATATCCACCAACTAACCATAAAATAGATTTAATCATTCTTTCGACAATAAAGTTGTTTCTTTCATTATCTACTCCAGGAGCAAATACATCAAATTCGCTACGATAAACATAACCATTGTTACGCTCAACTGCAATAATTAAATGTTGTTTATCATTTGTTTTAGCAACATCTTCTCTAAACTTTCTTAATTCAATAATCGCAGGAGTAAATCCTTTATCCAATATATTTCTCATTTTTACTACCTAAATCTTTATAAAAAATTTCCTTTCACTAATTAAATTATATTACAGTAAGATAAATAATCTATTGTAATTTATAGAAAAATGTTATAATTTAAGTAGAAAGAGAGGAGATGTTTTAATGAAAAAAGTATTTGCTAAGACCTTGGTGTATTTAGGGATCATTTCGAGTATAATAAGTTTCTTTTTCATCATCTGTTTTATGATAGAAGGTGCAAAACCAGACCCAACACCTGAGAATGGTCAAATTGTATTAAATGGTTTAGAAAATCTTTTACTAGTATTTAGTATAATTGCCTCAATAGCGGCTTTAATATTATATACAATTGATAATATCATAAATATCATTTCTTCTTTTGTTAAAAAGAAAAAAGGTATTTTATTTCCAATTATCGTTATTATATTAAGTGTTATTCAAATTATAGGATTCTTCTTAATTTCAGGATTAGGCAATATAATAATTCCTATTGTATATATTATTCATCTATCAATTTTTATACTAGAAATTATAATGCTAATTAAATACTTTAAGGAAAAGAAAAAGGCAGCTTTGTAGCTTGCCTTTATTTTTTTAATCATAGAATTCAAATATATAACCAAATACATTTACAGTATCGCCATCTTTAATTCCGTTATCGCGTAATGCTTGGTCAACACCTAAGAAACGTAATTGTCTAGCGAAACGACGCATAGCTGATTCGTTATTAAAATCAGTCATATCAAAAATACGTTTTAATGGTGCACCAGTTACATAATAAACTCCATCAATGATATCGATATTAAACATTTTTTCTTCTTCAACAAAGTTGTATTCAACTAAATCTACTTCCTCTTGATATAATTCAAATTTTGGAGTTACATCAATAATATTTGCAATTTCATAAACTAACTTATCAGTGTTAAAACCACAATAAGCACTTACTGGAATGATAATTTTATCTTCAGGAAAATGTGATTTAAATTCTTCAAACATTTCTTCAGCAAAACTATCTTCATATTTATTACAAACAATAATTTCAGGTCTTTCTAATAGATTTAATTGATAATCTTCTAACTCTTTTCTGATTTTTACATAATCATCATAAGGATCTCTACCTTCAGTTGCGGCAATGTCAATTACATGAACAATTACTCTACAACGTTCAATATGACGTAGGAATTGGAATCCTAAGCCTAATCCTTGTGAAGCACCTTCAATTAGTCCTGGTAAGTCTGCCATAACAAAACTTCTTCCATCAGGTACATATACCATTCCTAAATTTGGAGCTAAAGTAGTAAAATGATAATCAGCAATTTTTGGTTTTACTGCACTTACTGCACTTATTAATGTTGATTTACCTACACTAGGAAAACCTACTAAACCACAGTCAGCTAATACTTTTAATTCTAAGCGGATTTTACGGTGTTCACCTGGTTCACCTTTTTCACACCAGTCAGGACATTTATTTGTTCCATTTGCAAAAGCCATATTTCCGCGTCCACCGCGTCCACCTTTACAAACGACATATTCTTGACCGTGAGAATTAATATCAGCTAAAATACGATTTGTATCCATATCATAAATAACTGTTCCTAAAGGTACTTTAACATAAGTATGTTTAGCACATGCACCATAACAACCTTTTGTATAACCACGTTCACCGATATTTCCTTTTATATGTCGCATATATCTAAAGTCAAGTAGTGTTGATAGACCACTTTCTCCAATGAAAATGACACTTCCACCATTTCCACCGTTTCCTCCGTATGGTCCACCTTTTTCTACACAGTTTTCTCTACGATATGCAACAATACCATCGCCGCCTTTACCAGCGGTTACTTCGATTTCTATTTGATCTACAAACATAATTGCATTACTCCTTTCTTTAATAAGTAATGTAGTTTTTGTATTTTCGTAAAAAAAGCACCATAACTAATGGTGCATATTTTCTTATAATGCTGGATAAACAGATGCTTGCTTTTTATTTTTACCTACGCGTTCGAATTTAACGTAGCCAGAAACTTTTGCAAATAATGTATCGTCTCCACCACGTCCTACGTTATTACCTGGATGAATTTTAGTTCCTCTTTGACGGTAAATAATAGAACCTGCTGTGCAATACTCTCCATCTGATAATTTAGCACCTAAACGTTTGCTTTCTGAATCACGGCCGTTCTTAGTAGAACCTACCCCTTTTTTAGAAGCGAACAATTGGATATTCAATCTTAACATGAAGGACACCTCCTATATTTTTTCATTTATTTTAATATATTTAGGATATTGTAATTCTAAATCTCTAAGTGTGAAGATTAAATTAGATATTACTTTTTTTACTATTTCATCTTCACATACAACCTTTATACAAGCATTACCTTCTTTAATAGTTGTTTTTATACAATGTGATTTATCAAAAACTTCTATTTGGTTAACACTCATATATACTGCAGTTGATACACTTGCACATACTATATCTTGCCCATATTCAGCATAATTAGCATGTCCTGAAACCTTTATGGTTTCACTTTTAATAATTTCGATATTAATCATAATTCTTATAAGTTAATAGATTCAACTACTAATTTAGTATAAGCTTGACGATGACCTTGTTTTTTGTGTTCGTTTTTCTTTCTTCTGAAATGGAAAACAATAATCTTCTTTTGACGTCCTTGCTTTTCAACTTTTGCAGTAACAGTTGCACCTTTAACATATGGAGTACCAACAGTTAAGTTTTCATCAGATACTGCTAATACTTTGTTGAATGTATAAGTTGAACCTTCTTCAACATCTAATTTTTCAACGTAGATAGCTTCACCAACTACAGCTTTTACTTGTTTTCCACCTGTTTCGATAATTGCATACATGTTTGCGACACCTCCTCATTATATTTTTAAGACACACTATTAAGGTAGATTTTTCATCATTTTTGACCTTTTCTATGTGGTTGCGCTCTACAACAAGATAATTATATTATATTAATATAAGAATTGTCAACATTTATTTTTTATTTTTTTAACAATTTAATTAGTAATTAGACTTTTCTTTTCTTTAGAAACTGTTTCTTTTTCTTCTTTATCTTTTGTAAATAATTTAACTACTTTACTTGGAAAGAAAGCTAATACTTCACCAATTACAGTAGGCAGTAAAATCAACGCATCTTTAAATGCTTCAGCACGAATACTGTTTTTACTTGCGTTTTTACTACTTGTAAATAAATAACCTCTAGTTACTAAACCAATTCTAATAGTAAGTAGGGCATTGGTAACACCTTGAACAACACTAGATAATATTGGTTTTAAAAAAGGTACATTGCTTAGACTATTAATTGTTTGTGTTGGTAAGATATCTTCCATTTTTAAAGACTCTAAACCTTCAGCTATTAAAGCAGTTGAAGCAACATTTATAGTCAATTTACTTAGGTTTTTAAAGTCTGGTCTAAAACCACAAGCAACTACAATTTCTTTAATCATTTTTAGATTCACACTAATTACACTATACATGTCTAGTTTTGAATTTTGACTAATTGCAGTAGATAACATAACCGTTTTAGCGTTACGAACGATAATGCGATTAACCTCTTTTTTAATACTACCACTCATTACTAAATTTAGGGCTTGTCTTAATTCAGCATAATTATTATATGTATCTAAAGCCACTCTTTCTTCTTCTGTAATAGAAAGTGTTTCATTATTTAATATGTTTTTTGTAACTGATTTATAAATTTTATGTGCTTTAGTTGAATCACATTCTAATGTTGTTGTAATAGAAAGTGATGGTGAAAATACAATAATTCTAACTGGGTTTATAATTAAAAACCAAACTAATAAAGCACATAGTATATAAAAACCATATTCTACAAAAGCATGAAGTCCTCTTAATCTTTCACCAATATTAAGAATAGATGAAGTTAACATTAATAAAAACAAAATAATAACTCCACAGGCAATTAAGATCCAAAACCATTTTCTCTTTTTCTCACTCATACTCCCACTACTCCTCGTAATCTACATCGATAACATTGTCTTTTTTAATTTCTTCAGTCTTATTATAAGTATAGTAGAATCTTATTCTTTCACTAAAAATACATGCGAATAAGTAAATAGCAAAAAGAATAAATAATACACCTAATCCTTTAATAAATATATTAGCTATCAAATCACCACTTAAAGCGATAACTAAGCCAATTATTAAAAGTGGAAGTTCCTTTTTAAAAGCATATTTTTTATCATTTGATTTAATTATACGCATTAGTGGAAATACAACAAACATAGCACCTAATATTATAGTTACGATAAAGTTATGAACGAACATAATTAAAATACCAATAACAATATCTAAAATACCATCATAATAGTATGTTTTATCACGATAATTATTTTCTAATGCTATTTTAGAAATACCTGTAATAATTAGTCCACCACCAATAGCAAAGTAAATAAAATTAATAACTTCATTATGATCAGAAAGGATTAATAACAATCCTAATATTAAAGAAACAATACTTGCTGTTAATAAGAATGGATGTTTTCTTATTTTATTCAATTTTATTCCCCTCCTCTAATCGCATAGGCTACCATCATTCCATCATTAACCGCTTTAGCAATTTGTAACACTCCACCAATTGCATCCCCAATAGCATATAAATTTTTAATGTTAGTTTGATAGTTAGAATCAACAATAATATTGTTTTTATCATCAGTAGCAATCCCCATATGTTTAATAAAATCAAATGTAGAGGCATCTCCAATTGCTACAAATAATCCATCAATAGGATAATCATTTGTAGCTGTTTTAACACCTTCTAAAAAGGTAGTCCCATATAATGATTCGATTTTATCTTTTACTACTGTAACACCTTCAATATCAATATCTACTCCATCTGTAAAAACTGTAACAAATGGACTCATATTTTTTAAAAATAAAAGTTCATGAAGCATAGCACTACCACTTCCGATAATTCCAATTCGTTTTCCTCGATAGAAAAATCCATCGCAAGTAGCACAATAACTTAATCCTTTTAATTCATAATCACGCGCATTTTTTACTTTTAATTTATTGCGTGCTTTACCAGTTGCTAATATAACTCTTTTTGCTTCATAAGTATTATTAGTAGTTGTAACAACAAAATGATTATAATATTCGATACTAGTAACTACTTCATCTAATAC
>JBGVOE010000138.1:0-13404 GCA_045126355.1 Anaeroplasmataceae bacterium
CTGTGATTGGTGTGGTAGCTTAATTATATCAAGGAATCTATCTTTTTTGTTATATTAAATTAGTTAGATTTTTACGACTAAATAAGTCGTTAAAATAAATAAAAAAGGGAACTCAAAACTAATGGGTTTTGACAGTACCTAATTTAGTAAAAGGGGTGTTTTTATGGAAAATTATTTTAAAGAATTGCCAGAAGAATATGTTTTAGATAAAGTAATAGACGCAAAAGAAGATATGAAAATAAAAGTTATATTTACTGTTGGAACATTCGTTATATTTTGTATTGTGTTAGCATTTTTCTTACCGTATTTAATTGATAACTATCCTGTTGATGGTCAATTGAATGACAGATATAATGCCGCTTTAGCTTTAATGTTATCAATGGTAGTTTATGTTGTTTTACACGAATTAACTCATGGAGTATTCTATAAAATATTTACAAGAGAAAAACTTACATTTGGATTAACTTTGACTGTTGCTTATTGTGGAGTTCCAAATTTATATCTTAAGAAAGTACCTGCCTTAGTTTCTGCACTTGCTCCATTTGTAGTATTTTCTATTGTCTTTGGGGTTCCGTTATTTTTTATAACAAATTATTGGACATATGTTATTTTAGCTATATTATTTTCACTTCATTTCTCTGGATGTATTGGTGATTTATATGTTTCAATATTGTTAATTTTTAAATATAAAGGCAAAAATGTTTTAGTAAATGATACAGGGCCTAAACAAACATTTTATATAAAAAAATAATGTTACATTAAATAAAATTGACTTTGGATAATTACAAAGTCTTTTTTTAAAATTGTAATTAGGAGTTGAAAAGATATGTTTATAACTTATGAAGAAGCTTATTTTTATAAATTGTTGCTACAAAATAGATTTGTGGAAGAAGTAGATAATTGGATAGATAATATTGCTGTTGGTAATGATACATTAGAAGGTATTAATTTAGATTTAGTTAGTGCTTTAGGTGATTCTAATAAAATTATTTCTAGCCTACATAATTATTTATTAGATAAAAAAATAGATGATAAAAGTGTTTGTGAAAGATTAAGATTATTTATTAAAGATAAAGTAGATAATGATAAAATTAGTATATTAGAAGCTGCAAATATTTTGTACTATTTTTCTTGTGAAAATGAAAAAATGCATGAAGAATATTGGCATGATTTTTATACAATTGGAATATATAAAGAATATTTTGAAGAAGATTTTTTAGATGAGGATGAATTTAATTCAATTGTAAAACAGTTTCTAGAAACTGGAAATCAAGTAGATGCAAATGATTTTTGGAATAAGAAAAATGAAAAATATACATTATCTAGAAAAAAAGAAAGAAAGTGTAAAGTCTTTTGTGCTTTAGGTTTAGTTTTATATACGTTATTAATTTTTCTTTTATCTTACTTATTTATGTTATTAGAAAAAGAATTAACAGGAACCATATCAGATAAAACAATGGGTATACATATTATTGTGGTGGGTTTGTTACTTGTCACGCCTATTGTTATATGTGTAGTGGGATGGGATATGGTTTATGATTTTCTATCTACTGGAAAAACTAAACGTAAAGAAATAAAAAAAGAACGCGATTTAGTTTTAGAAAAACGAAAAAAAGAAAGTGATGAATTAAGAGAAAAATATAATTTAGATAAGGATATTTTAACCTCATATGAATATAACATTTTATCAATGAAATCATTAACTTCAAAAAGAAAATGGATTTTATTAGCTATCTTTGAAGTGTTGTGTTTATCTATGACAATCGGAAGTGTCTTTTATTTTGATTTAGTAATTCCTGAAGTAGGTATAACAATAATGTTAGCGGGACTTTCAGTTGGAATATATGGTTTTTGCATTTTGTGTGATGCGGCAATTAAAGGAATATATTACTCAACTATACCTGTTTTATGTTACGCTTTACCGTTAGTTGTTGTTTATTATTTATTAGGTATAAAAACTGAATGGATAATTGGACTTTCTACAATTTTATTTGGAAGTTTATTGTTTATTTTATTTATGATTTTTACAGTTGTTAAGCCACTTAAAAAATATAATAAAGTTAGTATAGAGTATTATGATATGATAGAGACAAAATATTCTAATATGAAATATTTAAATAACTTTATTCATAAAAATGTCTATCTTACTTTTTGGAAAAAAGACGGAACGCATATTGATATTTTTGAATATAAAGAAGGGTGTTTTGCAATTGTTTTAAGTGGTAAGATAATATTTAATGATGTTTTATTAAAAAATGTTATTATAAGTTATAAAGAAGAAAAAGATGATTTTGATACATGTGTATTAAATGCATTAAAAATATTAAATGAGTATAACGAATAAATCATATTATTTGTATATTCTTATCGTTAGTTGTATAATTAAATACAAAGAAATTTTTATTAAAGGGAGATTATAAAAATGAGTAAAGTTAGAATTCAAGATGACTTATATAATTATGTCAATGAAAAGACATTAGAACAATTAATTATTCCAGATGATAAACCATGTGCTGGTGGATTTATGGTTTTATCAGATGATGTTGAGAAAACTATGATGGATGAATTTGAACAAATGTGCAAATTATCTTCTTATCCTAACGATTATTTAAAAAGAGCTTGTATGTTATATAAAATCGCTATGGATACTAAGAAGAAAGATGAATTTGGAATCACTCCAGTTCTAAAGAATCTTAAAGTTTTAGATGAATTAAATAGTAAGGATGATTTAAATAAATTATTTAAAACATTTATGTTAAAAGGATTACCTTTACCATTTAAAGTTATGGTAGAAACTGATATGAAAAACACTAAAAAACATTGTGTTTGCCTACAAGGACCAAATGTAATTTTACCAGATGCTTCTTACTATAAACCACAAATGGCTGCTCAAAAAGAAATGATTTTAGGTATTTGGTCAAATATTGCTAAAATGATTATTGCTAAAACAGACTTAACGGCTGAAGAACAAGAAGAGTATTTAGCTGATACATTAGCGTTTGATGCTATTTTAGGAGGATTAGTTAAAACTAGTGAAGAATGGTCTGATTATGTTTTAATGTATAATCCTATGGAAACAAATAAAGTATCTAGTATGTTAAATACAGTTGATTTCGAATATATTTTAAATGATTTATTTAACTTTGTTCCTGATACTGTTGTTGTTTTTGAACCTAGATATATCGAAAATTTTAGCAATGTATTTAATGAAGAAACATTTAAATTATATAAACACTGGGTATATGTAACTACTGTAATTAATTCTTGTTCATTATTAAGTGAAGAATTAAGAGAATTAGGTGGTATGTATTATAGAACAATTGCCGGTATTAAAGCAGGAACACCTATTGAAAAATTTGCCTACCAATTAGCTTCTAATACATATTCTGAACCTGTTGGATTATACTATGGTGAAAAATATTTTGGTCAAGAAGCTAAAAAAGATATAACTGAAATTGTATATCAAATTATTGATACTTATAAATCAAGAATCTTAAACAATGATATTTTAGAAGAGTCTACAAAACAAAAAGCAATCCTAAAATTATCAACTATGGGAGTAAAAATGGGTTACCCAGATAAAGTTTTACCTATTTATGATAAGTTAGTATTTGATGAAGAAGCTTCATTATATGATATTATGCATGAGTTATCTAAAATTAAAGTTTTAGATGAATTAAGTAAAATTAATGAACCAACTAATCCAGCTAGATGGGCTATGCCAGGTCATATGGTAAATGCTTGTTATGATCCATTTGTTAATGACATTACATTCCCTGCCGCTATCTTACAGGCTCCATTTTATTCATTAAAACAAACAAGAAGTGAAAACTTAGGTGGAATTGGTGCGGTTATTGGTCATGAAATTTCACATGCATTTGACTCAAACGGAGCTAAATGTGATGAAAATGGTAATATCAATAACTGGTGGACTGAAGCTGATATGGAAAGATTTAATCTTAAAATTGCTCAAATGGTAGAACAATTTGATGGTATTGAACTTCCATGGGGTAGAGTAAACGGCTCATTTATTGTAAGTGAAAATATGGCTGACAATGGTGGTATGGGTGTTACTTTAGAAATTATGAGTAAAATGGATAATGCTTCATATGAAGAATATTTCATGAACTGGGCTAAGGTATGGTGCTTAAAAGCTAAAGAAGAATACTTACAATTATTACTTAACTTAGATGTTCATGGCCCAAGTATTTTACGTGCGAATATTCCACCAAGAAACTTTAAAGAGTGGTATGAAACATTTAATGTTACTGAAAATGATAAGATGTATATTGAACCATCTAAACGAGTTGTAATTTGGTAATTAAGAATAAGGCGGATAAAACCGCCTTTTTATTTTGTAAAAAATAAAGTATAATAAAAGAAACGGTTTATAAAGAGGTAAAAGTTTATGAAAATATGTGTATTAAATGGTTCTCCAAAAGGTAAATATAGTGTAACTTTACAAACACTTTTATTTTTAGAAAAGAAATTTAAAGAACATGAATTTGAAGTAGTTAATATTGGTCAACAAATAAGAGTTATTGAAAAAGATATAACAAGTGTAGCTAGTAAGTTATTAGAAAGTGATTTAATAGTATTTTCTTATCCTATTTATACTTTTATTGCGCCTAGTCAAGTTCATCGTTTTATAGAATTATTAAAAGAAAATAATATTAATTTAGAAAATAAGTTTGTTACTCAAATAACGACTTCAAAACATTTTTATGATGTGACAGCTCATAAATATATTGAAGAAAATTGTTATGATATGAGGATGAAATATATTAAGGGATTATCTTTAGATATGGAAGATTTACTTGATAAAGATAAACAACAAGAAATTGTTAATTATTTTGATTTTGTACTATCATCAATTAAAAACGATCTTTATGAAATCGCTTCTAAAATAGAGATGAAAGAAATTCCAGTTTATGAACCTTCTTTTATTGAAGTAGAAAAAAAGGTTGATTTTGAAGCAGTAATGGTAGCTGATATTAAAGAAGATGATACAAACTTAATTAATATGATTGAAGACTTTAAAAAAGTTTTCCCTTATAAAATTAGAGTTGTAAATATTAGAGAATTTCCATTTTCAGGTGGTTGTTTAGGTTGTTTTAATTGTGCCGCAAGTGGTAAATGTATTTATAAAGATGGGTTTGATTCTTTTTTAAGAGAAAATATTCAAACAGGAAATGCGATTATAATTGCCTTCTCAATTAAAGATCATAGTATGGGTGCACGCTTTAAAATGTATGATGATAGACAATTCTGTAATGGTCATAGAACAGTTACTGAAGGAATGCCTTTTGCTTATATTATTAATGGTGATTATGAGTCAGAACACAATTTAAAAACAATTGTAGAAGCTAGGGCTGAAGTTGGTGGAAATTATTTAGCTGGTGTAGGTTATGATAAAGAAACACTAATGGCTACTAGTAAAAAGCTAGCTTATGCTATTGAAAATAAAATTACATTCCCTAGAAACTTTTATGGTGTTGGTGGAATGAAAATCTTTAGAGATTTAATTTGGATAATGCGTGGTATTATGAAAGCCGATCATGACTATTATAAAAAACATGGTGTTTATGATTTCCCACAAAAGAAACGAGCTACAATGATGTTGATGTGTCTATTAGGAAGTATGATGCGTAATCCTAAAATTAAAGCTAAAATGGGTAATAAATTTAATGAAGGTATGGTCGCGCCGTATAAAAAGGTATTTAATAAATTAGAATAAAAAATGAATTAATTATAGTATAATAAATTTATAAATTAACTTTTTAAAATACTTTTAGGAGTGTGTGTTATGAAAGTAGTAATAAGAAGAAGTGTTTTTGAAACAAATTCATCTTCAAATCATTGTTTAATTTTAACAAAAAAAGAAGATATGGAAGAAAAATTAAATAAAGTTAGAAAAGAATATGAATGGTTTATGTCAGTTGGTACTGAAGAAAATCCGATTGTTAGTAAAGAAGATAAATGTTATTTATTACAAGGTATTTTTGAAGAAGAATTATCTTCTGGTTTTTGTAGTGAAACTATTTATGATATCTTTAAACAAGTGTTAAAAGATAACAATGAAGTAGAAATCTTAGAAAAAATTGAAAAACATATGATAGATTACAATGAAAATAGTTATTGCTTGTTGTGTGAAGAGTATTTCTGCCATGGAACTTTATGTGATTGTACTTGTGATTTCCTATATTTATTAGAAAAATTTTTCGATGTTAAAATTGAGTATGCTTTTGATGAGGATGGTCAATATGTTGTTTCTGAAGAGTCTAAAAGAGCGGTTTATGACATGTTTTATAAATATATTTATCAAGATGTGATTGTGATTCCTTATGAGTATATTTAGTAAGATTTTATATCAATATAAAAATGGTAATTATTTCGTAACTATTTATCCGGATGGTACTAAAATTAGAAAGACGATGGATGATGATTTTATACCTTTATTTCCAGAAAGTATAGACATTAAAATTACTAATTACTGTGAAAATAATTGTCCAATGTGTCATGAGTCATCTAATATAAATGGGACTCACGCTAATTTAAATCATCCTTTTTTAACAACACTACATAAGGGAACAGAGTTAGCTATTGGTGGAGGAAATCCTCTAAGTCATCCCGAATTAAATACATTTTTACATCTTATGAAGATTAAAGGTGTTATTTGTAATATGACAATTAATGAAATTGATTTTATTAAAAATAAAGAAAGAATTAAAAAACTTATTGATGATAAATTGATTTATGGATTAGGGATATCTTTACTTAATGAAAAATATGTAGAAGAAATATGTGATTTCGCTAAAGAAAATACAAATACAGTTATTCATTTAATTTCAGGTATTGTTGATAAAAACTTAATGAGTAAATTATATGATAAAGATTTAAAAATTTTACTTTTAGGTTATAAGACGTTTGGTAGAGGTAAAAGTTTCTTTAATAATCAAATAACTGATAATATTAATTATTTAAAAGATAACCTTAATGATATTAGTACTCATTTTAAAATTGTGTCTTTTGATAATCTAGCAATCGAACAGTTGACCGTTCAAAAAAATTTAACAGAAGAAGAATTTGAAAAATATTATATGGGCGATGATGGGTCTTTTACAATGTATATTGATTTAGTAAAAGAAGAATTTGGGGTATCTTCTATATCAAATACACGTTATAGACTAAAAGATAATATCATTGATATGTTTAAAATAGTAAGAGAGACTAAATAAAAAACATTATATTCATGTGAGGTGAATGCATGAGGAAAATCCGTATTGGGAAAAGAAATATAAAGACCGCTATTAGTGTGTTTTTAGCTATAAGCTTATATTTAATATTACTTTTAATCGATAGAAGTAATAATTTAGAAGCTGATGGTTTTAGTGGGTTAAGTGGAATGTATACTCCTTTTTTTGCTGGGATTGCTGCGGCATATACATCTCATAAAGACTATAAGAGTTCTTTAAAACAAGCTCAAATTAGATCTTTAGGAAGTGTAGTTGGAGGATACTTTGGGATGATTATCATCTTATTAGTAGAGTTATTGTTTAAAAATATTTTTACAATAGATGATTTTGTTTTTTATAAATTTTTAGAATATCTTTTTGTTTCATTAGGTATTATAATTTTAATTTATATTATTGTAGTTACTAAACAAAAAGACGCCACCTTCATTTCATGTCTTACATATTTAAGTGTAACAATTTCAATTAGAAATGGTGGTATGCCAATTCCGCAGTTTGCGACTAATAGGATTTTATCTACATTAATTGGTGTAGGAATTGCACTGTTAGTAAATAACTTTAAACTTAATTATAAAAAGAATAAAAACGTCTTATTCTTAGCAAGTTATGATGATGTGATAAATTATGAAGATTATCAATTATCATTTACAAAATATAAGATTAATGATTTATATCAGCGTGGTGCTAAATTAATTTTAAATACAAAAAGACACACATTAGATAGTATGATTTTTGATGGAGTTAAGATTAATAAACCAGTTATATTGATGGATGGTTTTTGTACTTATGATCATAAAAAGTATATTTATCAAGCGCCATTTGAAAAAGGATTAAAAGATAAAATTAATTACTATTTAGTACTTAATAATTATGATGTATTTACTTATGTAGTTCATGACGATAAAATGGTTTGTCATTATTTGAATTTAGACTCTGATGCGAGTAAAGCTTTTTATAAGGTAGAAGAATACAACAATATCTATCCATTTGTTTATGCTCCTGTTTTAGAAGCACACAGTATTGCGATGTATGAAGTTATCTTAAGGATAGAACAATTAGATAAATTCTTATTAGATTTAGAAGAGTTAGGTATAACTAGCGGTGTTGTGATTAGAACAAGACTTTTGCCTGACGCTAATTATATCATGGTAAGAATATTACCAATAAATTGTAGTAGGGCAGATTTTATAATGAAGCTATCTTGTTATAACGAATCAGATTTTAAAGTTGCTTTTGTTAATAACATAAACGACTTAAAAATAGCTCAGTTAGCTGATTTTTCTATTTGCTTTAATAGTTGTGATGAGGGTGTGAAAAATCTTTGTGATTATGTTGTTGAAAGTAATGATTTTAATGATGTATTAAGATTGTTTAATAAAATTTATTTTGCTAAAGATTTAGAAAAATATATAAATAAATTAAGAGGTAAGAAAAATGGAAGTAATTAAAATTGATAGTAAGAAAGTTAAAATGGTAGCTCATAGAGGCTTAAGTGGAATTGAAGTAGAAAACACAATTGATGCCTTTAACTTAGCTTCAACACACACATATTTTGGAATTGAAACAGATATTCATGTGACCTTAGATGGTAAATATATCGTTCATCATGATGATAATTTAGAAAGAGTCTGTGGTGTTGATATGGTTATTGAAGAGACTAATTATGATGATTTAAGAAAAATTAAAGTTATTAATAAAGACGGTTCTTTTGCTAAAGATATGTATTTACCTTCTCTTGAAGAATACATTAGTATTTGTAGAGATAATAAAAAGATTAGTGTATTAGAATTAAAGAATCAAATGAAGGAAGAAAATATTATTGAAATAGTTAATATTGTTAAAAATCTAAATCATTATCATAACACTATTTTTATCTCATTTAGTCCTGAAAATATTGTTTGCTTGAAAAAGAATTTTACCGATATTAATACACAATTTTTAAGTGTTGTAGATACAGATGAAAAAAAGAGGGATGTTTTAAATTTCGCGATTGAAACCAAATGTGATTTAGACCTTCATTATGGTGGTATTACCTATGAATTTGTTAAAGATTGTCATAATAATGGCATTGTATTAAATGTATGGACTGTTGATGATCCTATTTTAGCGGAAAAATTAATTAATATGGGTGTCGATTTTATTACATCAAATATTTTAGAGTAAATTAAAAGACGTTAGGATTTATATCTTAACGTCTTAATTGTTTATATAAGTGATATTATGATACCTAAACAAGCACTAACAATAATTAATAAAATTGTATTAGGTTTCTTTTTGAAAATTTTTTGATATATGATGTAAAGGATTGTAATTATTCCTAAGATAATAAATGATTTGTAATCGAAATTAAAACCTTCATTAGAATAACCAATTGCTTTTACAGTTAAAATTAATCCTGTTGAGAAGATTAAACCTAATACTACAGGTTTAATTCCTTTTAATGCATTTACAAAGTGACGATTTTTAGTTAAGTTATTAAGTAGTGATGCAATTAAAATAATAATAATTAGTGATGGAAGTACAACACCTAATGTTGCTACTACACTTCCTAAAAATCCTCCTTGCATTGAACCAACGTAAGTAGCCATATTAATAGCTACAGGACCTGGAGTAGATTCACATACTCCAATAAAGTTTGTGAATGCCTCTTCAGTTAACCATCCATATTCTAATACTAATTCACGTACAAGTGGAATCATTGCGTATCCTCCACCAAATGTGAATAATCCAATTTTAAAGAATTCAATAAATAAATACCAATAAATCATTATTCATCACCTGCTTTCTTATTTTTAGGTAATGAATATAATATTAGTCCTAAACATGCACCTATAATAATTAAAATAATAGAAGAGAATTTTAAACTAAATATTTCTAATATTATCATTAACAGTGTTATAAGAATAAATCCCACTACATTATATGGTGTTTTTTTGATTTTTTTAAACATGTCAAATCCGGCTTTTGTAATTAAGAATGCTACTGCACATTTGATTCCAATGAAAGCACTATTTACAATATTATTTTCTAGGAATTTATCAAAGAATAATGAAATAGGGAAAATAATTAAAAATGATGGAAGAACTACACCTAATGTTGCAAATATACTACCTAATATTTTGTTTTGTTTATATCCGATATATGTTGCACTATTAATAGCTATTGGTCCAGGAGTACTTTCAGCAATAGCGATAATATCTAACATTTCCTCTTCACTTATCCATTTCTTTTTTTCAATAACGACTTCTTTAATTTGTGGAATCATCGCGTATCCTCCACCAAAAGTAAACAATCCTATTTTAAAGAAAATCCAAAATAATTCTAAACTTTTTTTCAATTTAACTCATCTCACTTTTATATGTTCTTTACAATAATAACATTTAATTGTAATTTTTTAAATAAAATATTTAAATAAATCATTAAAATGTATGTTATAATCAAGTAAGAATATGATTTTTATATGGGAGAGTTTTTTTATGGGAAAATTATATTGGAAACCAGGAAATATGTTATATCCACTACCAGTAGTAATGGTTAGTGTTAGAGATAAAGATATCGACAACATTATTACAGTCGCTTGGGCTGGGACAATCAATAGTGATCCAGCTATGTTAAGTATATCAGTTAGAAAAGAAAGATTTTCATATGAAATGCTTAAAAATAGTGGAGAGTTTGTCGTAAATTTAGTTACAAAAGATTTAGCTTATGCATGTGACTATTGTGGTGTAGCAAGTGGAAGAGATGTTGATAAGTTTAGGAAGATGAATTTAACTAAACTAGAGTCAAAATATGTAAATGCTCCATCTATAAAGGAAAGTCCTGTTAATTTAGAATGTAAAATTGAATATACTCAAGAATTAGGAACACATACAATTTTTATGGCTAAAATATTAGGTGTTACTGTAGATGATAGATATATGGATGAGAGTGGTAGATTTAATTTAAATGATTCAAATTTAGTCACATATTCACACGGAAGATACTATACACTAGGAGAAGAATTAGGTAAATTTGGTTATTCGGTTAAGAAAAAATAATTTTATTTTAAAAAAATGAGGTTTTATATATGGAAAATTATAATCAATTTGTAGATATTTTAAATACTGAATTAAAGCCTGCGATGGGATGTACAGAACCTATTGCTATTGCCTATTGTGCTTCAATTGTAAAAGAAGTTTTAGGTGGACTACCAACAGATGTTAAAATATATGTAAGTGGTAATATCATAAAAAATGTTAAAAGCGTAAAAGTTCCTAACACTAATGGTAAGGTAGGAATTAGGGTTGCCGCTGCTATAGGTTTAGTTGCAGGAGACTCTAGGAAAGAATTAGAAGTAATAGCAAATTCTAAAGAAGAGGACGTTCTTAAATTAGAAAGTTATATGGAAGAGGCTTCAATTACTGTCTATCCGGTAGATAATGAACACACATTATATATTGAAATTATTGGTACATTAAATGATGATGTAGCAAAAGTTATTATTTTAGATGCTCATACTAATGTGTATTTAGTAGAAAAAAATAATAAAGTATTATACTTTAATGATAAAAAAGTAAGTAATCCAGTAGTAACTATTAATAAATCGGTATTAAACATTCATGATATAATTGAGTTTGCAAATATAGTTGATATTAAAGATATTAAGGATGTTTTAGATAGACAAATTGAATATAATTTAGCAATTGCTAATGAAGGAATTAATGGTAATTATGGTGCAAATATTGGTAAAACAATAATGAAATATGCAAATAATGATATTCTTACTAAATGTAAAGCTATGGCTGCCGCAGGAAGTGATGCAAGAATGAATGGGTGTGAAATGCCAGTTGTTATTAACTCTGGTAGTGGAAATCAAGGTATAACTTGTAGTGTTCCTGTAATTACTTATGCAAAACATTTAAATGTTAGTGATGAATTATTATATCGTGCATTAGTTGTATCTAATCTAACTACAATTCACATTAAAAATAGTATTGGTAAATTATCTGCTTTTTGTGGAGTGGTAATAGCTGGTGCAGGATGTGGAGCTGGTATTGCATATTTAGAAGGCGGAAGAGAAAGAGAAATCAATCATACAATTGTTAATGCGTTAGGTATAATTTCTGGAGTTTTATGCGATGGTGCTAAAGCTTCATGTGCAGCAAAGATTGCTAGTAGTGTAGAAGCAGGAATGCTTGGATATTTCATGTTTAAAGATGGTAATCAATTTATTAGTGGTGATGGTTTTATTAAAAAAGGTGTTGAAAATACAATAAAAGCTATCGGAGAATTAGCACGTGTTGGAATGTGTGAAACTGATAAAGAAATTATTCAATTGATGATGAAAGATTAAATAAATTTATGAAGAAGCAAAAAAATGCTTCTTTTTTTTTTAGTAATTTTTCATTTAACTGTAAATATAAGAGGTGAAAAATAAAAGTTGGTGATTAGATGATGGAAGTTACAAATAAGAAAATTGATAAAGAAGTTAGAAATAATAAGCTAATAAAAATTGTATTGATAGTTATTATAATTATCACATTGTTTATAAGTCTATTTGTTTTGATAAATGAAAGTAAGAATAAAAATTATAATGACGGATATACAATTATGATTAATTATTCAGATTATGAGGAACATGATTTAAAGTTGGGTTTTGATCCTACATTTGATACCTATTATAACCAATTAGTTGGATTAGGCTACGGAACAGTTAATTCAAATATAGGTGGAAGTTTATTAGAAAATGTTGAAATAAATTTAACAATGTTTGAAAAATTTAATTCAGTTATAAAAGGAGAAAAAATCCCTTTATTAGAAAGAAATGAAAATACAGAAAAGTTTGATCAATATTACTGTAATAAATATTATATAAAAAATATTGGTAATCATGATAAGTATTTTAGATTAAATTTAAAGATTACCAAAAATATAAAAAATGCCTTAGGTGCGGCACGTTTTATGATTGTAACAGGTGATGAAACTACTGGATTTAAATATAATGTTTTATCTGTTAGTGGTGATGGAGAAAAAGAAGTAGTGGCTAGTAAAAATGTTGTTGAATCAGACTATATTGGCCCTCTTTATATAACGGATCCAAACAAAAATAATAATAATTTATTAACAAAGAAAATAGAAGATGCTTGGTTTTGCGAACCATTACTATTTGATG
>JBGVOE010000139.1:0-9897 GCA_045126355.1 Anaeroplasmataceae bacterium
GAGAGCATCTGCCTTACAAGCAGAGGGTCGGCGGTTCGAGCCCGTCATCCTCCACCATTAAAATTGCCGAAATAGCTCAATTGGTAGAGCAACTGACTTGTAATCAGTAGGTTGTGGGTTCAAGTCCTATTTTCGGCACCATTTGTCCCGTTAGCTCAGCCGGTAGAGCACTTGACTTTTAATCAAGGGGTCAGAGATTCGAGTTCTCTACGGGACACCACTTATAAATTGGTAATGCCCGGGTGGCGGAATTGGTAGACGCGTTGGACTTAAAATCCAATGTTCGAAAGAACGTGTGGGTTCGACTCCCATCCTGGGTACCATTTTTTGTTTTTATAGATGAAGTTTAAAAAACGGCTTATCATGCTGACAATGTGAGCTTATGTGTTCTAATTTATGGCGGTGTAGCTCAGTTGGCTAGAGCGTTCGGTTCATACCCGAAAGGTCGTGGGTTCGACCCCCTCCGCCGCTACCATATTTGGACCCGTAGCTCAGTTGGTTAGAGCTCCCGGCTCATAACCGGTCGGTCATAGGTTCGAGTCCTATCGGGTCCACCATTCATCTAAATATTATTAAGTACGGAGAAATACCCAAGTCCGGCTGAAGGGATCGGTCTTGAAAACCGACAGGGGATGAAAGTCTCGCGGGGGTTCGAATCCCTCTTTCTCCGCCATTTTAAATGAAACGTTATGCTGATGCATAACTTTTTTTATTTATATTGGAAGTGTGATTTCTGTAATTTTGCATATAATAAAGTGAATTAAGTTATATTACAGTTACTTTTAATTATTAAATATGTTAAAATTTACAATGTGAAAAGAGGTGTTTTAAATGAAAGCTAATTATCATACACATTTATCTTTATGTGGTCATGCGGTTGGAATGAGTGAAGATTACGTTAAAGTTGCAATTGAATCTGGGTATGAAGAATTAGGTATGAGTGATCATGGTCCTATTAAACCAGAGTTTATGACAGAAGAAGAATTTAAATATAATTGGTTAGAACGCCAAATGACATACGATGAATTTTTAAATGTATATTTACCGGATTGCATTAATGTTAAAAATAAATATTCTGATTTAATTAAGTTTCACATCGGTATTGAAATAGAATATCTATATCCTTTTCATGAATATTATGTTAATTTACGTGAAAAACTAGACTATATGAATTTAGCAGTTCATTTTTATTATCATAATAATAAATTAACAAATTCATTTGATGATGTTACTTATGAAAATGTATATAGTTATGCACTTACCGCTAAGAAAGCAATGGAAACAGGATTATTTAATATAATGGTTCATCCAGATGTATTTATGTATCATTATAAAAGTTATGATGGAAAAGCGACTTTTGATGGTGAATGTGAAAAAGCTGCTCGTTTAATTATTGAAAGTGCAATCGAAAATAATGTTTATTTAGAAATCAATGTTGGTGGATTATTTAAAGTTACTTCTAATAAAAAAGAAGTGGGTGGTTTTGCTTATCCAAGAGATGAATTTTGGAAAATAGTTTCTGAATATAAAGATGCTAAAGTAGTAATTGGAGTTGATGCTCATTCTCCTTTACAATTGATTTCAAATGAGATAAATTTAGCATATGAATTTGCAAAAAAGCATAATATTACTGTGTTAGAAAAAGTAGAAACAATTGGCTAACTAAAGTTAGCCGATTGATTTTTAAAAAAATAAAAAAATCAACAAAAAAATGTAAAAAAATACTTGCATTTTATCTATATATATAGTAGAATAATTAAGCACGGTGAAAATCACCGATATATCGCGGGATAGAGCAGCTGGTAGCTCGCGGGGCTCATAACCCCGAGGTCGTTGGTTCAAATCCTTCTCCCGCAACCAAAATGGTCTGGTGGTGTAGTTGGTTAACATGTCAGTCTGTCACACTGGAGATCGCGGGTTCGAGTCCCGTCCAGACCGCCAACTTAATAAAAATGTGGCTCGGTAGCTCAGTAGGTAGAGCACAGGACTGAAAATCCTGGTGTCGGCGGTTCGATCCCGCCCTGAGCCACCATTTTTTTATATTAAAAACTATTATAAACAATTTAAAAAATTGTTTATTTTTTTTGCAAAAAAAAATTAAATAAAATGAGGATGTAAGCGTTTTCGAATGTTTTTTTTACACAATCTGTAGAAAAAAGAAGGATGAGACATTAATTCCAATTTAAGTTCAAATATAATTGATTTTCATATTTTATTAGAGTTACTGGCTACTAATACACGCGCGTCGCGCGCAAAGAGAGCTTAAATTACACATTTTATAAAATAGTGTAATTTTTCAAAAACATCTGCATATATTAGTAAAAAAACAAGAATTTATCTAAAAAAAGTCAATGAATACGTTTTCATTGTGCAAAACGATAAATTTATATTGAATTATTGCTATGGATGGATTAAAATCTTAGTAAATTCATTAAAAGAAAGGGAGAGTTATTATGAAATTAATGAAAAAATTAGTGTGTTTAACATTAGCTGCTGTTGCTGTTGTTACTGTTGCTGCTTGTGATAATACAGATTATTCAAGTACATTACATACTTACAACTCATACGTTAGTGTTTCACCATCAAACTGGAACGAATTAACATATAAAGATAACAATGATACTACAGTTATGGGTTATATCGGAAGTTCATTCTTCTCATATGATTATAAATTTGATGAAAATGGAGAAGTCGTTCCAAACGATTATGAAGTGGTATATAGTGCTGCCACTAAATTAGAAGACGTTTCTGCAGATTATGTTGGACATGATGTTTTCCAAGTTGAAGAAGGTTCAACAGGTTATGCTTATAAAATAACTTTACGTGAAGATTTAAAATGGCAAAACGGTGATCCAATTAAAGCAGAAGATTTCGTTTATACAATGGAACAACAATTAGATCCAGCATTCAAGAACTATAGAGCTGATAGCTTCTATAATGGTGCTTTAGAACTTCAAAATGCTAAAGCTTACTTCATGCAAGGTGATAAAGGTTGGTTTGCTGCATCTACTGCTTATTCTACATATTCTGAAGATTTAGATTCTAAATTATATTTCTCTATCGGTAGTCTTGTTGCTAAAGATGAAGAAATTTACACTAAAGAAGATGGTACTGTAATTTACGGTGACGGTGCAAAAGCTAAATCATACATTAGAAGTTGGTTAGAAAGTCAATTAGGAACTGATGAATTTAATGCTGCTCAAGCTGCTAGCGTTTTAACTTCAAACTTCTTGAAAGACTTAGATCCAGCAAAACTTGCTGCTTTAGAAGGTAAAACTTTAGCAGAAATTAAAGCTGATGCTGAAATGAAGGCTGTATGGGACGCGGTTATTGGTTGGTGGCAAACTGAACCAAACGAAGAATTACATTTCTTTGCTGCAGAATATACATTCCCTGCAGTTGATTTTAATACAGTTGGTATTTTCGTAGGAGATACTGATTATGAATTAATTATCGTTTTAGCAAAACCATTACATTTATTAAAAGAAGATGGTTCATTATCATATAAAGCTGCATACAACTTATCAAGTTTACCATTAGTTCATAGAGCTACATATGAAGAATGCAAACGTGAACCAGTTGAAGGTAATACATTATGGACATCTGTATATAATTCAAGCGTTGATACAACAATGAGTTGGGGTCCATATAAATTAACTGAATTCCAACACGATAAACAATTTGTTCTTGAAAGAAATACAGAATGGTTTGCATATAGTTTACCTGAAAATGAAGGTTTATATCAAACAGATAGAATTGTTTATGACATTATCAAGGAATGGAACACTGCATGGATGGCATTCCAAAAAGGTCAAATAGATGAAATTGGTATTGATGTAACAATCGCTCAAGATTACAAAAATAGTGAACAAGCAATCTATACACCAGATGACTATGTTGGTTCATTACAATTACAATCAAATGTTGAAGCTTTAGAAACAAGAGAATTAGAAGCAAATGACGGTATGGATAGATCATTATTAGCTTATCCAGAATTCAGAAAAGCATTATCTTTATCTATTGATAGAGCTGACTATAACAACAAATGCACTACTGCTTCAAAAACAGGTTTAGGTTTATTCACAGGTATTCATTATTATGACGTAGAAAACGGTGGAGCTTACCGTTATACTGACCCTGCAAGACAAGTGTTATGTGATGTTTATGGTGTTGATGCTACTAAATTTGACAGTTTAACTCAAGCAGAAGCATCAATTACAGGTTATGATTTAACTCAAGCTAAAGAATTAGTTAAATCTGCTGTTGCAAAAGCAATTGCTGATGGTAAATATGAAGCAGGTAAAAAAATATATATTGAATTTGGTTCAGGTGCAGTAAATGAAACTGTTCAAAGACGTTTTGATTATATCAAAGGTGCATGGGAAACATTATTTGTTGGTACTCCTCTAGAAGGAAAATTAGAAATGGTAATCAAAGATTATGCTGATAAATGGGCAGATGACTTCCGTGACGGTGCATATGATGTATGTATGGGTGGATGGACAGGTGCAGCTTGGGACCCAGGATACTTCTTATTAGCGTATATTAGTCCTGATTACATGTTCTCTAAAGCATGGAATACTGCAGAACATATGATGACATTCACTTTAGAAGGTGCTGGAGAAGATGGAGCAGATGTTACTAAAACATTAAGCATCTTAGAATGGTATGACATCTTAAATGGTCAACATGAACCTACTACAGACGATGTAGTATATGACTGGAGTGACGGTGCAGTTGAAACTGATAAACGTTTAAAATTAATCGCTGCAATCGAAGGTGAAGTATTAAAACAATACTATACAGTTCCTCTAAACTATAGCTTCGGTGCTTCATTAATTACTTACAAATGGGATTTCATTTCACGTGATTACAACACATTCATGAGTTATGGAGGATTAAAATATATCACTTATAACTACACTGATGGTGAATGGTTAAAATTTGTTAAGAAAGACAATAATGGTACTTTAAATTATAAAGACTAATTTATAGTATATTACGAATATTCTAATGTGGGACAATGAACTTCATTGTTCCACATTTTAATCGTAATTTAATGGTTAAAATGATGTTTTAACCATTAAATTTTGGTTAAAATATATCAAAAAGGAGAATGATATTATGTATATGTTTAAATATATATTAAAAAGATTGGGTCTATTGATAATGACATTTTCAATAATAATGATAATATGTTTTGTTCTTATCAAATTATTACCCATTGTTATTAATATCCCACCAGGTGGAGATCGTGTAATTGCCGAAACTGAATTAGCGGCAAGAGGTTATTATGATCCTATTCCTGTCCAATTTTTTTCATATTTGAAAAGAATTTTCTTATACGGAGACTTAGGGACAATCTTTAATATTCCTGGTCTTAGAAACAAACCAGTATGGGAAACTTTTGTTTCAAAATTACCTCCAACTATTTTGATTAATATTTATTCTAGTTTGATTGCAGTTCCAATTGGTATTGCGTTAGGTATTTTTGCTGCATTAAAGAAAAACAAATGGCAAGATCATACTATCAGCACAGGTGTAATGGTATTTATCTCTATTCCTAGCTTTGTTTATGCGTTTTTGGTGCAATATATTTTATGTTTCTTATTAGACTTGCTGCCATTAACTATGAAGGAGGGATCTGATTATCTTTCATGGGGTATGTTTACTTCTATGTTACCTGCTGTTATTTGCTTATCGTTTGGGTCAATAGCTGGGTATGCACGTTATACAAGAGCCGAACTAACAGAAGTGCTTACTAGTGAATTTATGTTATTAGCTAGAACAAAAGGATTAACAAAGGCGCAAGCGACTACACGCCATGCTTTAAGAAATGCCATGGTTCCAATTTTCCCATCAATTATTGGTGAGTTTATCTCAGTAATGAGTGGTTCTTTGATTATTGAAAAGATTTTTGCCATCCCAGGTGTTGGTGGATTATATCTTGACGCTATTAATAACAAAGATTATGACTCATTTATGATGTTATCAGGATTCTATATTTTAATTGGGTTATTAGCGGGTATCGTCATTGATATTAGTTACGGTATTATTGACCCACGTATCAGAATGGGGGCGAAGTAGAATGAAAGCAAATGAATATAACATTTCAAGTGAAAAATTTGTCCTTGTCGGTAAAAATAGACAAATTCATGATAAAGAATTATCTACTAAGCCTATTAGTTATTTTGCAGATGCATTTAGTCGTTTCAAAAGAAATAAAGCCTCAATTGTGGCGACTGTTATTATTGGTATTTTAATTTTATTTGCTATCATTGGACCAATGCTATCTCCATATAAAGTTTCATATTCTGATGGTTATTATAAATATACATTGCCAAAAAATGAATTATTTGTTTCATTGGGTATAGATTTCTGGGATGGATGTTCAAAAAAAGAAACAACTGCGCAGGACTTTCTTTATTATTATGGTATTGGTTATGAAACAGGTGACAATGTAATTGTTAATCAACAATATACAACTGAAGAAAAATTAAATAATAAAAAACAAAAAACTATGTATTATGGTTATAAAATAGATTCATATAAATTAACTGGTGTAGTTTTTATGAACCTTTCAGTTGAAGAATATAAAGCTCTTCAAGAATATCAAAATAAAACTGGTATTCAAGTTATTTATCCAATAACTTCAACACACTTAAGACCACAAAGTGAAATTGATAGGACAAATGCAAATTATTGGTATGAAACATCTGTTAGTGGTGGGAAAACAAAAATTCCTGAACCAAAGGGTAATAAACCGATTGAATCTAGTTTCAAAAATATATACGCTCAAAAAAAGACTGTCGAAGAAATCGAAGCTTATCTTGAAAGTATTAAACCAGCTCCAAACGAGGATACGAAATTCTATGATACTGCGGTGGCTTTCCTTTATGGAATGTTAAGAGAGGGCGATGGTAATTATGATTCACTTCGTATTGATGGAGATAATGGTCAATATTATTATGCTTTTAAAAACTCATCTGGCTATGAAGTTCGTTTAAATTACTATGAATATTATCGTTATTATCATTCAGAAGTACTAAAAGATGGTATTGAATATCCTTCATTCATATTTGGTACAACACACTCTGGTCAAGATATCTTTACTTGTTTATCAGGTGGTGCGAGATTTAGCTTTATTTTAGCTATTATTGTTGCTTCTATTAACTTATTTGTTGGGGCGATTTACGGTGCTATTGAAGGTTACTATGGTGGAAAGATTGACATTATCATGGAAAGATTTGTTGATATTTTATCAGCAGTGCCATTTATGGTAGTTATTACTTTATTGAAATATCACATGAAAGATTCAGGTCAAGTTTTAATCTTGTTCATCGCGTTCTTCTTGACTGGATGGATTGGTATGGCGGGTAGAACTCGTATGCAGTTTTATCGTTTTAAGAATCAAGAGTATGTATTAGCAGCAAGAACTTTAGGTGCTACAGATGCAAGAATTATGTTTAAACATATTTTCCCTAATGCTTTAGGTACATTAATCACAAGTTGCGTATTAGTAATTCCTAGTGTAATTTTCTCTGAAACTAGTTTAAGTTATTTAGGTATTATCAATCTTAATACAGGTGACACTACATCAGTTGGTACATTATTAGCAAATGCACAACCTTATCTTGTTCAATATCCACATATGATTTTCTTCCCTGCATTATTCATATGTTTATTAATGTTAAGTTTTAACTTATTCGGTAACGGATTAAGAGATGCATTTAACCCTTCATTAAGAGGAACGGAGGACTAATTTATGGATAAAAAATTAGAAGTAAAAAATTTACAAATTTCCTTCAGAACTCAAGGAGGAAATGTTAAAGCTGTTAGAGATATTTCATTTGACTTATATAAAGGTGAAACCCTAGCAATTGTTGGTGAATCTGGTTCTGGTAAATCAGTTACTAGTAAAGCTATTATTGGTATTTTAGCAGGAAACTCAATTATTGAGGGTGGAGAAATCTTATATAATGGTCAAGATTTAATAAAAATTGAAGAAGAAGATTTCCATAAAATTCGTGGAGATAAAATTGCAATGATTTTCCAAGATCCAATGTCAAGTTTAAATCCTATTATGCGCGTTGGACAACAATTAACAGAAGCAATGATTTTAAAAGATAAAAGTAGTCGTAAAAATGCCAAGGTAAGTTTTAATACTAAATTGGCATTGTTAAGTGAAAAAATTATTGCATCTAATGAAAATAAAAATCAAGAATATGAAGCACAAATCAAAGATATTTGTAAAGCATTTGATGATTTCTGTATCTTTAGTTCAAAATTTGAAAATGATTATAATGAAGCTTATTCAGCTGTTATTGGTGCTCAAGTTGACGTAGATAGTTTATTATTCTTATTAGAAAAGAATCAAAAAGTTGATATTGATAAGAAAATTAATGAAATTATTAAGCAACTTACGGCGTCAACACATCCTTATATTATGTCTTCTGATATTGCTAATTCATTAGTATTTGAATATCAAACACTACGCGGTAGTGGTGTTGGTAATATTTTAAAATTAGCTAAAAATGCTGTATCTTCTCAAGAAAGTAAAGATGCATCTCAAGAAGAGTTGAAAAAATCATTTGTTGAATTATTAACAAAGACTAAAGAAATATTAGCAACTGCTGTAGAACGTAAAAAACCTAATTTCTTTACATTAGGCTATTATAAAATGCAAAATCCAGAAGCAGATATTTATAGTATTGAAATCGAAGAATTAGATGCAATGACACGTAAGTACCTAGATGATAATTTCATGTTGAATTTTATTGAAATAGGTCAATCAGGAGTTCAATATGCTCACAATGAATCTATAAAAAACAAGAAAAACACTATGTTTGTTATAGAAGCTGCAATTAAGTATTTTAGCAATGGAGAAATGGATAAAAAAGTTTGCTATGATCATTGTGTTGAATTAGCTTATAACGTAAAAAAATCTATAAATTATTTAGCAGTTAAGAAAAATAGTACTGAATATACTTTCCCAACTGCAATTAAATCTGCAATTGATATGTATTTTAATGGTGTCAAAAACAATCCTATTAATCAAGCTAAATATGATAAAGCAGAAGCTAAATATAATAAATTAGTTGCTAGTGGTAAAACTCCAACTTGGAAGTTAGTTCCACCTCGTATTTTAGATTTAGAATTAGCTAGAAAAAACATTTTAAGATTATTAGAAAACCTTAAAAATTCTTATGAAAATGATTTTGCTTGTGTTGAAAAATTTAACGCTGAAGAATCAATGGTTGAATTAATTGATTTCTTCAAAGAACAAGCATCATTAGTAGTTTATAAAGTGACACATAAGATGGCTAAGGCAAAAGCTTTAAAATTATTAGAAGAAGTAGGTATTCCTGAACCAGAATTGCGTTTCAATCAATATCCGTTTGAATTCTCAGGTGGAATGAGACAACGTATAGTTATTGCTATTGCATTGTCTGCAAATCCAGACATCTTAATTTGTGATGAACCTACTACTGCATTAGATGTTACAATTCAAGCTCAAATCTTAGACTTATTAAGAGATATTAAAAACAAGACTAATTCTTCTATTATGTTAATTACACATGACCTAGGTGTAATTGCTGAAATGGCAGATTATGTTATCGTTATGTATGCTGGAAGAATAATTGAAAAAGGAACAGTGTATGAAATATTTGATAATCCAATTCACCCATACACTATAGGACTTCAAAAATCAAAACCTAGAGTTGATGGCAACGCAAAAGAAGAATTATTTTCTATTCCTGGAAATGTTCCTAACCCAGTTAATATGCCTACATATTGTTATTTTAAAAACAGATGTGACAAGTGTATCAAAAAATGTGAAGGAGAATATCCTGAAATGGTTCAAATTTCTCCAACTCACTTTGTTTCTTGTTACTT
>JBGVOE010000140.1:0-3175 GCA_045126355.1 Anaeroplasmataceae bacterium
GATGTATTTAAGAAGTTAAAAATTAATTTAACAAGTGAACCTGAAGTTTACGCTAAAAAACTATATCATAATTAATGTATAATATTTGAAAATAATTACCACAATAATTGTGGTGATTTTTTTTATGAAAGAAAGAAAAAGATATTACAAAAAATTATTAGAAGAAAGAAAATTAAAAAAAAAGTATTTAAAAAACGGATTGTTTGCTTTTTTATTTGGTGGAATTATATCATTACTTGGTCAAATATTAATAGAAGTATTTAAATATTTTAAATTTGAAGAAAAAGAAAGTATTACTTTAATGTTAATGACAATAATTTTTTTAGCTATTTTATTAAGTGCTTTTGGTATATATGATAAAATTGGTCAAATTGCAAGATGTGGAACAATTATTCCTATTAGTGGGTTCGCTAATAGTATGGCGAGTAGTTCAATGGAATATAAACCAGAAGGATTTATATTAGGTGTTGGAGCTAATACATTTAAACTTGCAGGTACTGTAGTTGTCTTTGGTGTATTTAGTGCCTTTATTGTCGCGACAATTAAATATTTGGTGTTTATCTTATGAAAATAGGTAAAAGTTCATTTGTATTTAAAGAAGTCTATTTAGAAGAAACGGCAGTAGCAATTGGTTCATTAGAAGCAAAAGGTAAAATGAAATCTTATGCTGATATTGTTTATGATGATGAATATTTTAATGAGAAAAGTTATGAAGCAGCAGAACGTAAAATGCAAAAAGAAACTATCAATAAATTAAAAAGTAAAAAATATTTAATTGATAAAAATATCGATTTAATATTAGGTGGAGATTTAATTAATCAAGAAATAATTTCAACATTTGTAATGAGAGATTTTGATATACCTTTTATAGGTTTGTTTGGTGCCTGTTCAACATTTGGATTAGCTACTATAATTGGGTCAGTTTTTATTGAATCAAGTGCAGCAAAAAGAGTTATTGCACTAGCTTCAAGCCATACACAAACTGCTGAAAGAACGTTTCGTTATCCAATTGAATATGGTGGTGCAAAAGAAGATAGTACTACACTTACTGTAACTGGATGTGGGGCAATGTTACTTTCAAATAAAAAAAGTAAAATAAAAGTAGCGGGAGCTACTATAGGAAAAGTATTTGATTTTGATTATAAAAATTCATTTGACTTAGGTGGTGCGATGGCTCCTAGTGCGATTGAAACATTATTAACACATTTTGATGATTTTAAAAGAAAACCAAGTGATTATGATCTAATTTTGACAGGAGATTTAAGTCAAATTGGTTTTAGTGTTGTCTCAACAGCATTAAATGATAAATATGAAAATGTTAAAAATTATGATGATTGTGGTTTAATTGTTTATGATTACTTTACCCAAAAAGTATTTAGTGGTGGGTCAGGTTGTGGCTGTAGTGCAGTTGTTACATGTGGTTATATAAAAGAAAAGTTATTATCTGGTGAATTAAAAAGAGTCTTAATTTGTCCAACAGGAGCACTAATGAATATGACAACAACATTACAAAAAGAAAGTATACCAGCGATAACACACGCTTTTATATTAGAAAGAGTGGAAGAATGATTTTTTTATATGCATTTTTAATAGGTGGAGCAATTTGTATGCTTGCACAATTTATCTTAGATTTATTTGAATTAACACCAGGTGTAATAACAGCTATCTTTGTAATGTTAGGAGCAGTATTAGAATTTTTTGATATATATGATAAACTAATAAAATTTAGTGGAGCTGGTGCCCTTTTACCAATAACTAGTTTTGGTCATTCTTTAGCAGATGGAGCTTATAATAAAGCAGTTGAGACAAACTTTTTAGGTATATTTACAGGAATGTTTAATAATGTAAGTGCGGGTATTGCATTTGCTATTGTATTAAGTGTTTTAACTGCTGTTTTCTTTAAACCTAAAGAATAAAAAAATAAAAAAATAAAAACATAATCATAATAAAATAAAATCGTGATATAATATGAAAGAAATCTTTAAAATCGAGGTTTAATTTATGAAAAAGATCTTAATGATAACAACAGGTGGCACAATTGCCTCTATTCAAACCAAAGATGGTCTTAAACCTGGTCTTGATGGTAAACAATTATTAGAATTTATTCCGCAATTAAATAATATGTGTGATATTGATGTTAAAAGTGTATTTAGTATTGATAGTACTAATATCTATTATAAACATTGGTTAATATTAGCTGAAGTTATAAAAGAAGAATATGATAACTATGATGGATTTGTTATTTGTCATGGAACAGATACACTAAGTTATACAGCAAGTGCTCTTTCTTATTTAATTCAAAATTCAAAGAAACCAATTGTCTTAACAGGAGCTCAAAGACCTATAAATTTAGATATATCTGACGCTAAAACAAACCTATTAGATAGTTTTACATACGCATGTGAAGTTAATTCAAAAGGTGTTGTATTAATCTTTAGCGGTAATGTTATCTTAGGTACTCGTGCTAGAAAAATTAGAACTAAATCATTTGACGCTTTTAAAAGTATTGATTTTCCAAGGGTAGCTATTGTTAAAGATGGAGTTGTTATTCCTTATATTACAAATTTAAATGAAAATACTAAATTTTATAGTAATTTAGATCCTAACGTTGGTTTATTAAAATTAATACCTGGAATAGATTATAAGGTATTAGAATTTATGTTAGAACTTTATGATGCTTTAGTTATTGAATCATTTGGTGTAGGAGGGCTACCTACATATGAAGATAAATCATTTAATGAACTTATTGATAAATATACTAAATTAGGAAAAATAGTAGTAATGACTACGCAAGTTCCTAACGAAGGTAGTGATATTGCAATTTATCAAGTAGGTCATATTTTAAAACAAAATCCAAATGTTTTAGAAGCATATGATATGACAACTGAAGCAGTAGTTACAAAATTAATGTGGGTATTATCTTTAACAAAAAATATTAATGAAATAAAAGAATTATTCTACAAAACAATTAGTAATGATATCTTGTTTAAAAGAGATTTTAAATAATTATGAATATATATTAAACAACTATTTTAATAAAATGGTACCTATAGAAAGGACAACATATGGACAATGTGTGGCACCTACTATAGGTGCTTTTTTTAATTTTATGGGAAGAAAACATTTTACAAAAGAACAAATAGAAAAATATTCTAAGGATCCGCGAGTCAAACTT